>JAAUPC010000213.1 GCA_012036325.1 Paracoccaceae bacterium | reverse complement strand
GCCGCAGATGCCCAGCACGCGAGTGCCGGGCTCGGGGCCGCTGGTGCCGGGACCAAGGGCCGCGACGATGCCCGCAAACTCCATCCCCGGGACATAGGGCAGGGGCGGGCGCGCCTGATAGCTGCCCGCCTGCATAAGGAGATCGGCAAAGTTCAGCCCCACCGCGATGACGCGGACCAGCACCTCGCCTGGTGCCGGATCGGGGGTGGGCAGGGTCACAAGGTTAGGCGTGTCCCCCAGCGTTTCGATCAGCCATGCCTGCATGGTGCTCCTTGCATCTTGGGGTTGTCCTCATCCGTCTGGGCCATGGATACCGCGTCGGAAAGCAGACTGGATGGTCAAATTCCGACCGAATGCTACTATATTTTCCCGTCTGCGCACAGTGTTTGGGATTCTTGCCGACTGTATCTTCGCAAAATGCGACATTCTCCGAAGAAAATTCGCAATTTGCATGGCAAAATGGAATTCGCGTTTAAGGCGAGCAAACTGTCCCCAGGGCGCGTATGGGGTACGGGATGGCACAACCCATCCGTGTTTTCCACATCTGTATAATTGGTCCTATCCAAAAGGACAGGTTTTTGCCCACCGAAAGATTTTTTCCGCGCTTAGCTTCCATGCGCAAACTTTGGCACGCAACTTGCTTACGTCCTAGTAAGGGGACCGACGACTGTAATTTGGAGTGAAGTATGAAGCATCCTGTTGACGCCCATGTCGGCAAACGTATCCGCCACCGCCGTTGGATGGTTGGAATGACGCAACAACAACTTGCCGACAAGGTGGGAATCAAGTTCCAGCAGATCCAGAAGTACGAAACCGGGATGAACCGGGTCAGCGCCTCGCGGCTGTGGGATGTGTCTGATGCGCTTGGGGTCTCGATCTCGTTCTTCTTCGAAGGGCTTGCCGATGGTCAGGTTGCTGCCGCCCAGGCCCAGGGCGACATGATGGCCGACAAGGAAGCGCTGGAACTGGTGCGCTCCTACTACGCCATTCCCGAAGCGCAGCGCCGCCGCCTTTTCGACCTTGCGCGCGTGCTGTCGGAAGCAGCCTGATCTTGACCTTGCCCCCGGAGGCCTTTAGCGCCCTCGGGGCAGGCCAGAAGGCCTGACCAGCAAGGGGTTCGGCGATGCGCGAAGACGTGGCGCGGGTATCTTCGGCTTTGGCGGCAGACCTTGTCGCCACGGCGCATGAATTGGCCGATGTCGCCCGCGTGGCGACGCTGTCCTACTTCCGCAGCCGTGATCTGGCCGCGGACACCAAGGAAACCCGGCGCTTCGATCCCGTCACCGCCGCTGACCGGCTGTCCGAGGAACGGATGCGCGCGGTCCTGGCCCGCCGCCGTCCCGATGATGCGATCCTGGGCGAAGAGTTTGGCACCCAGACCGGTACCTCTGGGCTGACCTGGGTCCTTGACCCGATCGATGGCACCCGCGGCTACCTTTCCGGCACGCCGACCTGGGGGGTGCTCATCTCGGTCCGCGAAGAGAAGGGGGTCCTTTATGGCATCATCGACCAGCCCTATATCGGGGAACGGTTCGAGGGTGGCCTTGGTATCGCCCGGATGCGCGGCCCGCAAGGCGACAGCCCGCTTGCCACCCGCAGCCCGCGCCCTTTGACGGACGCCATTCTCTTCAGCACCTTCCCCGAGGTTGGCACCCCGGCTGAGGGTGCCGCCTTCCGCCGCGTGGCCCCACTGGCAAAGCTCGTCCGCTATGGCACCGACTGCTATGCTTATGCGCTGATTGCCGCCGGGCAGATCGACCTGGTGATCGAGGCGGGCTTGCAGGCCTATGACGTGCAGGCCCCGATTGCGCTGATCGAGGCTGCGGGTGGCATCGTCACCGACTGGCAAGGCCGCCCCGCGCTGGATGGCGGCCAGATCCTGGCCGCCGCCAACCGCGAAATCCATGCCGAGGCTTTGGCCCTGCTGAACGGCTGACCCGCCAATCCAATCGGCCTGGCCTTGCTCTTTTGAAAAATACTCTGCGGGGGTGTGGGGGTGCAAAACCCCCACCGCGCCGCTGGCCCCGCGCGCAAGGTTTCTTGCCTTTGCCCCGCCCCGATGGCTATGCTGATGACTCTGGCGCGCCGCCCCGTGCCCTTCTCCCTTCTGACGGGCGGCCAGGTTTCCGATGAAACCGAAGGGTGCGCAAAGGGTGCATCATGTCTGACCTCCTGATCCGCAATGCCGCTGTCGTGGTGACCATGAATCCAACCCGCGCCGAACTGGCCGGGGCCGATGTAAGGGTTACGGGCGGGGTGATCACGGCGGTCGGGCATGGGCTGACCGCGCCGGGGGCCAGGGTGATCCATGCCAAGGGCTGCGTGGTCACCCCGGGCCTTGTGAACACGCATCACCACCTGTACCAGACCCTGACCCGGGCGGTGCCTGGCGGGCAGGATGCCCTTCTTTTCGGCTGGCTGAAGACGCTATATCCGATCTGGGCGCGGTTCGGGCCCGAGGAGATGTTCACCTCGGCCCAGGTGGGGCTGGCGGAACTGGCCTTGTCGGGCTGCACACTGACCTCGGACCACCTCTATCTTTACCCCAATGGCGCGCGGCTTGACGATACGATCCACGCCGCCGCCGAAGTGGGTCTGCGCTTTCACCCCACCCGGGGGGCGATGAGCATCGGGGAAAGTGCCGGTGGCCTGCCCCCCGACAGCCTGGTTGAGGCGGAACCGGCGATTTTGAACGACATGATCCGGGTGGTGGACGCCTTCCACCGACCCCCGCCCGGGCATGGTGCGGGTGGGGTTGGCACCCTGTTCGCCCTTTTCCGTCAGCCGGGGGCTGATGCGCGATGCCGCCCTTCTGGCGCGCGACAAGGGGGTGATGCTGCACACCCATCTGGCGGAAAATGAAGAGGATATCGCCTATTCCCTGACCCAGTTCGGCTGCCGCCCGGGGCAATATGCCGAAGACCTTGGCTGGACGGGCGATGACGTCTGGCACGCCCATTGCGTCAAGCTGGATGGTTCGGAAATTGATCTTTTTGCCCGGTCGGGGACCGGGGTTGCCCATTGCCCGTGTTCGAATTGTCGCCTTGGCTCTGGGATCGCGCCGGTGCGGTCGATGCGGGATGCAGGCGTGAAGGTCGGGCTCGGGGTGGACGGATCCGCCTCTAACGATGCCGGGAACCTGGTGGCTGAAGCGCGGATGGCGCTGCTTCTTCAACGCGTGGCCAAGGGGGCCGATGCAATGAGCGCGCGCGAGGCGCTGGAGATTGCCACCCTTGGCGGCGCGCAGGTGCTGGGGCGGGATGACCTGGGCTCGATCGAACTGGGCAAACGGGCGGACCTGGCGATCTGGGACGTCTCGGGGATTGCGGCTGCGGGCAGCTGGGACCCGGTGGCCGCACTTGTCCTTTGTGGCCCGACCCGCGTGCGCGACCTGATCGTCGAAGGGGCGCGAAGTGGTGCGCGACGGGCACATGGTGACGCTGGATCTTGGCCGGGTGATCGAACGGCAGAACCGGCTGGCGGCGCGGCTGGTGGGGTAGCGTCTGGTTTTCCCGCCCTTTCGCCGGGCCTTGTTTGACGGCATGGTCGCGCCAGTCCACCAACTGGAGCCTGCAAATGCGCCTGATTGCCCTTGCCATGTCCCTCGCCGCTGCCCTGCCAGTCACCGCGCAAACCCTTCTGTCCGAGGCCACGGGCAACTGGGCGGGCCCGTCGAACGAGGGGTTCTACTTTCGTGCCCAACTCAGCCCGACTAAGGACAAGGCCCGGCTGCGGATCTGGGGCGGGGCGCTGGACGGGGTGCCAAAGGCTTCGGGCGACCCGGAATTCGACAATGACCAGATCGCGCTGGGCGCCTTTGCCACCCGGCAAGAGCTGGAGGTCTATGACAGTGGTCAGGGCAGCATCCTGCAGGTCGTCACCGAATTCGCCGATGAAGATGCCGAGGGTCGGTCGGTCGTGCAGATACAGTACCTCGACAACCAGTATACCGTAGTGGGCTATTACCACCTGTCCAAGTTCTACAATCCGGGAGGCGAGCCTTTCGCCTATGAATGCGACGTGGACCTGTGGAACATGGTCAGCATCGAAAACGGTCAGCAACGCACGCTGGAGCCGGTGGGGTTCGAGGCCTTGAACGCCAGCGATTGGACCTGGGATGCAGCCTTTGAGCGGGGCTTTTGCACCCGGATGTAGCGGGCGGCTGGCGGTGCGGGGGGGCATGGGGTAGAACCTTGCCCAAGGAGACCCCGATGGACCACAATTTCGAAGCGCAGCGCCGCGAGACCTATGACACCTTCAAACAGTCGAAGGGGGTCAGCCTGCCGAAAACGGCGGTGGTCGAGTACGCGTTCTTCATCGAAGAGCTGGACGCAAGCTGGCCCGCGCTGGAACGCGCCCTGCGGCTGGAAGGGTTCCAGACCAAGCGCGCCAAGGATGGTGAGACGCTCATCGCCTCGATCGGGCCGATCCCGGTCACGGCCGAGGATATCTGGCATTATGAACGTATCGCGACCTCGATCGCGCTGAAGCATGATTTCTACCCGGATGGGTGGGAGTTGGCCGACTGACCATATGGCGGGAAGACCAAGAATTTTCTGCGAAAATTCTCAGCCCCCGAGGTGCTTGCCGTTCACCCAGACCTCTGCGATGGCACGGTCATCGCCCATCATGATCGTCGGGAAAAGCGCCTGCCACATGTCTTCAGCCCGGGCCGAGGCTTGGGCAATGGCGGGAGTGGAGGCGAGGTCGATCACCACCAGATCCGCCTCAAGCCCCGCGGCGATGTTGCCGATCTTGTCTTCAGCCTTTAGCGCGCGGGCGGAGCCTTGGGTGGCCAGCCACCAAAGCTGCGACGGATGCAGGGACTGGCCGCGCAGTTGGGCAACCTCATAAGCCGCGGCCATGGTGCGGAGCATGGAGAAGGAGGAGCCGCCGCCGGTGTCGGTGGCAAGGCCCACGCGCAAGGATCTGGCGAGGGACATGTCGAAAAGACCCGAACCGATGAAGGTATTCGAGGTCGGGCAGTGGACCAGGGAAGCGCCTGCCTCGATCAGGCGAGCGCGCTCACGGTCGGTCAGGTGGATGGCATGGCCGTAGACGGCACCTTCACGGAGAAGGCCCTGCGCCTCATAGGTATCCAGATAGTCGCGGGACTGGGGGAAAAGGTCCTTGACCCAGGCGATTTCGTCCAGCTGTTCGGAAAGGTGGGTCTGCATCAGGCAATCAGGGTATTCGCGCCAGAGGGCACCGAGGGCCTGCAGCTGTTCCGGCGTGGAAGTGGGCGAAAAGCGCGGCGTGATGACATAAGACAGGCGGTCTACCCCGTGCCAGCGCTGCAAAAGGGCCTTGCTGTCGTCATAGGCGGAACGGGCGGTATCGCGCAGGCCTTCGGGGGCGTTGCGGTCCATGCAGGTTTTCCCGGCAAAGACGCGCATGCCGCGGACCTGGGCGGCGGTAAAGATGGCATCCACGCTTTCCATGTGGATCGTGGCATAGGTGCAGACCGTGGTCGTGCCGCGCGCCAGCACCAGATCAAGGTAGCGGTTGGCGATGGTGTCGGCATAGGCGCGGTCACTGAACCGCATCTCTTCGGGGAAGGTGTAGGTGTTCAGCCAGTCGATCAGCCGTTTGCCCCAAGACGCGATGATGGCTGTCTGGGGGTAGTGGACATGGGCATCGACAAACCCGGCCGAGATCAGCTTTTGCCCGTAGTCATGCACCCGTGCGGCGGGGGCTTCGGCGCGCAACCTGGCGGCATCGCCCACGGCCAGGATGCGGCCGCCATCCACCAGCACCGCGCCGTGAGTCAGGGGTTGGGCAGCATCCGGGCTGTCAAACGGGTCGCCCTGAAAGCGGAGCACCTGCCCCAGAAGTAGATCGGCCATTCCATCGCCCCTGTTCCTGCCACGCTAGCCTACGGCGTTTAACCGCTTGGGTAAATTTGCCTTTGGCCCTGTTTCGCTGAAACAGCTTTCGCTAAGGTAAGGGCAATTGGCAGGGTTTCGGGGGCAGCATGGCAGAGCAACTGACGGACCCGGACGAAGACGTGCTGGACCAGGACCGGATCGACGCCGTTCTGCGCGCGGTCGAGGCGGGGGACAGTGCGGCCATCGATGCGCTTCTGGATCCCCTGCACGCCGCTGACATTGCCGACCTTCTGGAGCAGATCGGCGGGACGGACCGGCGCGCCCTCCTACGGCTTTGGTCGCATGAGATTGATGGGGACATCCTTCCGAAATCTCGGAAGCGATCCGGGAAGAGGTGATTGAAAGCCTGCCGCGCGACGTCTTGGCCGAGGCGGTGCGCGATCTGGA
>JAAUPC010000212.1 GCA_012036325.1 Paracoccaceae bacterium | reverse complement strand
GAAGCGAATGAGGCCTTTGCCGCGCAGGCGCTTGCGGTCGGCAAGGAGCTTGGCTGGGACCCCGCAAAAGTGAACGTCAATGGGGGGTGCAATCGCGATTGGGCCACCCGATCGGCGCCTCTGGCGCGCGAATCTTGACGACGCTCCTCTATGAAATGCAGCGAGGGACTGCAAAAAAGGGTCTCGCTACGCTTTGCATCGGCGGCGGGATGGGCGTCGCGATGTGCGTAGAAAAATTCTGACGGAAAAAACGGGTGGGAGGAAGTCATGACCAAAAGAACGGCAATCGTCACCGGCGGCACGCGCGGCATCGGGCGGGCGATCTCGCTGGCCTTGAAGGAAGCGGGCGTTACCGTTGCTGCAACCTACGCCGGCAATGACGAGGCAGCAAAGGCGTTCACGGCCGAGACCAGCGTCAAGGCGTTCAATGGGACGTCGGCGATTATGAGGCCTGCAAGGCGGGCGTCGCCGAAATCGAGAAGGCGCAAGGGGCCACCGACATTCTTGTCAACAACGCCGGAATCACGCGGGACGGCTTTTTTCACAAGATGAAGCCGGATCAGTGGCGCGAGGTGATGCGCGCGGATTTGGACAGCATCTTCAACATGACGCATCAAGTGTTTCCGGGCATGCGCGAGCGCGGCTTCGGGCGCATCGTGTTTCAGGCCCTTCGGCTTCGGCTCGAAGATCCTCTTCCGCTCGCCGGCGAAGGTCGTCGATGACATCGAACGGCTGCATCGCGAGTTCGGCGTGGAGCAGATCTGCTTCCGCGACCAGGTCTTCACGGTGCGGAAGAAGCACGTCGAAACGATCTGCCAGCAGCTCATCGAGCGCGAGATCCCGGTCGTCGCACCCCTTGTTGCCGCCGGCACCACCCTGCACACGTTCGAAGGCTTCCGGTTCACGGTTTCCCGCGCCACGGCGGCCGGGCGCCAGGTCTCTGGGCAGAACTGTCCAGGCCGCGCCGGCGGCTGCAGGGAACGTTGTCCTCTTGCTCATAGGCCTCAGCCTGGTCCTGCCCGCCCTGACCGATCTGCAGCGCGCCCACCCCGGGTTTCGAGCCGAGGTATGGTGGCCACGTCCGTCCATCTTTGCGACCAGCTGCGCGACGGCGCGCTTGATTTTGCGCTGGCACGCCTTGGCCCCGGGGAAAACCAACTTGAAGCGCAAGAGATTGCCACCGAACCCCTGTCCCTTGTGGTGCGCCGTGGCCATCCCCTCTTGCTGCAGCCCCGGATCACGGTGGATGACCTCCTCCGCCATGACTGGGTGATGGGCGATGATGAGACCTTGCTGACCCAAACCGTCCTCTCTCGCCTGGCCGAGTTGCGCTTGCCGATCCCGCAACGCCGGATTTCAACCTCATCCTTCCTGTTCACGCTGGCGCTTCTGAACCAGACCGATGCCATCGCCCCCCTGGCGACACCGGTGGTGGACAGCCTGTCCGGCAACCCCTCGGTGCCCTTCGTCTCTCTGCCGATCGACCTTGGCCTGACCGTCGCCTCGTTCAGCATCGTCACGCGCGGCGGCTCACATCTGACCCCCGCCGCACAACGGCTGGTCGACGCGATCCTGACGCTGGCCGACATCCGGCGCGACAGCGCGCACAAGCGCCCGTAAGACGACAGGGCGCTGGTCATTTCAATTTGGGATTGGCGCACCCGACACGATTCGAACGTGTGACCTCTGCCTTCGGAGGGCAGCGCTCTATCCAGCTGAGCTACGGGTGCTTGCGGCGCTTCATAGCGGAAGGTGCCAGGGGTTTCAACGACAAAGGCATGGGCGACTGGCACTGGCTAAAGACCCAGCCAGGCCAGCCCGCGATGCAAAACCAGCGCTGAAATCTGCGCCGGGGGGAAAAAACGACATGACTTCTTTACCGAAAATTATCCAACCTGAACGCGAGTAGTAAGTCACAGATTCGTAAGGACGTTCACCATGCGCCGCGCCCTGCCCCAGCCCCCCCGCCGCCGGTCCACAGCCCTCATGCTGTCGCTGTCCTCGCTGGCGCTGTTGAGCGCCTGCGGAGGGGGTGGAGAGGAAGAGATTGATCTCGCCTCCTACCTGCCAGATTTTCAAGCGCCCATTTTCAGTGACGCAAGCTTCCTGGCCAACGCCTTTACGGCTGCGAATGGTGTTACGGCAGAGGATGTAGATGCGCTGCTTGATGAACCGAACTATGTCGACACTGCAGCCGGTCTTCAATGGATACGCACCATTCCCGGGTTTCAAGATCTTTCAGGCACCAACGAGCCGCTGCGCAGCTCTGGTGCAGCGTTTGCACATGCCGCAGGTCTGACGGGCGCGGGCCAATTCATCGCCATCACGGATGAGCATATCACTCCAGAACATGCGTCGCTGAATGGCAGGGTTTCCATTTCCAGCAACCCTGACAGTGGTGATGAACATGGCACGTCTGTGGCCTCAGTCGCGGTGGGAAACTCACCGGATTTTGTCGGCGTTGCTCCGGGCGCGCAGGTTCTGTTTGGCACTTACGAAGACCCCACGAACCAGTCCATGACCGACCTTGGAAACACCGCTACTGATTTTGGGGCAGTCGCTTGGAACAATTCCTGGCTGTTTTTGGACCTTTACGCCAATCAGACAGACTTCGACGTAATCTTTGCAAGCCCCGACGGTCAGCAGTACCTCAACGCGCTTCGAAACTACGCAAACTTCGGAGTGGTGGTTTTCGCTGCGTCCAACGATGAAAACCAACAGAACGCTGGCCTGATGGACGCGCTTCCCGTCCTGCAGAATGATCTGGAGGCGGGATGGATCGCAGCAATCAATGGCGTGCCGACCCTGGTCAATGGCGATGTACAGTCCGTCACCTTGTTGTCCTCAGCCTGCTGGCAAGCCGCGCGCTGGTGCCTGGTGGCGGATGGGTCCTGGAACGCCGCCGTCGGATCAGGGTCTGACCTTGAAGAGACGACCGGCACGTCCTTTGCCGCTCCGCAAATCTCTGGCGCAATGGCCCTTTTGGCGGAAGCCTTCTCGAACACAACAATCGCGCCGGACGACCGTCTTTCCCCACACGAACTTCGGATCCGTCTTCTTGCCTCGGCCGACGCTGACTTTGCCGGCTTCAACGCCGATGGCACGGTCACCCTCGCCAACGGGTTCGATAAACCCTACTCCGTCATCTATGGCCACGGCTTCATGGATATCGAGGCCGCGCTAAAGCCCATCGGCGGCGTGGCGATGGCCACGGCGATGGGAGAGTCCTTGGCAGTCGATGCCCCCATCCTGCTGACCGGCTCCGGCCTTGGCGACGCGGTTGAGGTGTCATTGGCCGCGACGAACCTTGCCGTGAAGGATGCGCTGTCGGCCGGGTTTGTCATGCCGGGCACGGCGCTGACGGCTGGGGCACGGCCGGGCTCGCAAGCCGGGGCCTTGCTGGCCAAGTCCTTGCGCAGCAATCTGACGGCCGAACGCATCGCCAGCCCAGCCGCGCTTGACGATCCTTTCGCCGCCTTCACCGGCCCGGTGCTGGAACTTTCGGCCCCGGATGGCACCGCTTCAGCGGCTGTCCTGATGCCGCAGGGCGACGGCGCGCTAGGCTTTACGCTGACGCGCGCGCTGACCGACGGGCCGACCAAGGTTGAGATTGGCCTGAAACTTGCGCGCGACAATGGCGGCCTCCTCAGCCTTGGCGGCGAGGAAGGGGCCGCGATGGCCTCGGTCGCGCTCGGGGTGACGCAGGACCTTGGCAACGGCGCCTTCATGGCCCTTTCGGGCGAAATGGGGCTGACCGATCTTGGCGGCGACACGGCGCTGGGTGACAGCTCCTCTGCCCGGTTTGACGCGGTCAAGCTGACGGCAGGGCAAAGCGACCTTTTCACCAAGGGGGACCGGCTCTCGGTTGGCGTTGGCATGCCCATTGCCATCGCATCAGGTGAAACCGTCCTGTACTTGCCGGTCAGCCGCGCCGGCCTTGCCGCGGGCTTCGAAGCGGTGGCGCTCGACCTCGCCCCCGAAAACCGCCAGCTGGACCTTGAGGTGACCTATCAGACTGCCCTGGCCGACGGGGTCGAGATGCAGCTCTCGCTCATCCACTCCGACAATTTCGGCAATCGCGCCGGAGAAACCGATACCGCTGGCGCGCTGGCCTTCGCCCTTCGCTTCTAACGCTCGCTGAAGAGGTCGTGGGCAAGCTCCAGCGCCGAAACGAGGGTGTCAACCTCCTCCACGGTGTTATAAAGCCCGAACGACGCCCGGCAGGAGGCGGTGACGCCCAGATGCTCCATCAGCGGCATCGCGCAATGGGTGCCAGCCCGCACCGCAATGCCGCGTTTGTCCAGGATCGTGGAAATGTCATGGGCATGCGCGGCCCCGTCCAGCGTGAAGGAGAAGATCGCCCCCTTTGTGGGCGAATTCCCCTGCAGGTTCAGCCAGTTAAGGCCGCAAAGCCGATCGCGCGCATAGTCGCGCAAGACCCGCTCATGCGCGGCGATATTGGCCATGCCAAGGCCCATCATGTAGTCCAGCGCGACACCCAGCCCGATCTGCTGCACGATGCCGGGCGTTCCCGCCTCAAACTTCATCGGGGGGTCATTCCACGTCACGCTGTCGCGGTGCACTTCGCGGATCATGTCACCGCCGCCCAGGAAGGGCCGCATCTCGGCCTGCCGCTCAGCCCGGATGTAGATCGCACCCGACCCTGACGGCCCGTAAAGCTTGTGCCCGGTGATCGCGTAGAAATCGCACCCCAGCGCCTGCACATCGACGGGCATATGGACCGCCGCTTGTGAGCCGTCCACCACCACCGGCACGCCCTTGTCGCGCGCGCCACGGCAGATCGCGGCCACATCAACCACCGTGCCAAGGACATTCGACATATGCGTGACCGCCACCAGTTTGGTGCGCGGGCCGATAGCGTCAATCACCGCCTGCGGGTCAAGATCGCCGTTGGCATCCACCTCCACCCATTTCAGGACCACCCCCTGCCGTTCGCGCAGGAAATGCCAGGGGACGATGTTGGCGTGATGCTCCAGCACCGACAGCACGATCTCATCCCCGGCTTGCAGCCGTGGCGCGGCCCAGGCGTAAGACACCAGATTGATCGCCTCGGTCGTGCCCGAGGTGAAGACGATCTCCTCCTCGCTGGCGGCGTTCAGAAAGCGCGCGATGGTGCCGCGCACGGCCTCGTACTTCTCGGTCGCTAGATTGGAAAGGTAGTGCAAGCCACGATGAACATTGGCATATTCCATCGAATAGGCTTGCGTCACGGCGTCAATCACGACCTGCGGCTTCTGCGCCGAAGCGCCGTTGTCCAGATAGACCAAGGGCTTGCCGTTCACCTGCCGTGACAGGATCGGGAAATCGGCGCGCACGGTTGCGACGTCATACATTGCCAAGGGCCTCCGGCCCCAAGATCAGGGTCAGCACCAGAACCAGCACCATAGCCAGCCCGACGCTTGCCACCAGAATTCCCCCCAAGACCGCCCCGCGTGAGGCAAAGCCGTGCAGTTCCGCGATGAAACTGGTCGCAAGCCAGAAGAACAGCACCAGCCCCGCAAGGCTGATGATCCCGGCAAGGCCCGGCGCCAGCAGAAACACCACCAGTTGCAGCGCCTGCACCCCCAGCATGATGACCTGCAGCCAGACCACGATCAAAAGCGTGTCGGGCAAGCTGCCCCTGCCCCCCCCATGACCGCCCGATGCGAAAGATCAACAGGACCGAGGCCGCAAGGACCAGCCATTGCACGACAGCGGCGCGCAGCGGGCTGGCCATCATGAACAGCGCCATCGGGTCATCCGTGGGCGGCAAAAGAAGAAAACCCAGATGCATCAGCAAGGCTGAGGCGACCGCCATCAGCAAAAGCCCGATAGTCCGCGCCGGCAAGGGCACGCCCAGGGCCAAGAGGCTGCGCACACTGGCGCGCAACCGGATCACCCGCGAAGATTTGGACGCCTGGCTCGCCTCATTCAAGGTCTCAAAGCACGAGCCGGAACCCGCGAAGGCTGAGGACAAACCGCCCGAGCCCAAGAAGAATTTTCCGGCGGCGGCGCGGGGCCTGGCTGCCTTCTCGGGCGTCGATCGCCGCTTCACCGTGCGCGGTGAGGAAAACGGTGTTCTCGTGGTCGACGAAGAACTCGCGGCTCTTCATGGCCAAGATGGAGTCACGAAAGGCCTTGTAGAGCCCGGCGAGCTTTTGATGTCCCTCTTCGGCCGAGGGTGATCCACTGAATGCTATGAGTTGGCGGTAGGGGTCAAAGACCGACGAGTCCCAACTGTCGGCATCGAGAACTAGTTGAAGGGGAAGTACATTCAAGCCAAATGG
>JAAUPC010000211.1 GCA_012036325.1 Paracoccaceae bacterium | reverse complement strand
GAGGGGTTCAAGCAAACAGCGGCGCCGCAGAAGAGCACGCTCCTCATGGTGGCGGTGAAACACGTAGCGCTGATCGCCCGGAAAGTCAACGCGCGCCGCCGTCACGGGCGCCGCGCTAGCGCTTTCCGCTCATGCGGCAGACGATTGCGTCCCTGCCGATCTCGTCGCGCCTGCCGAGCGGGTCATCTCCGAGTCTCGGCCCACGTTCGTGTGGCGACCGCTGCCGGGCGTATCCAGATATCGGCTGCGGCTGCAAAGCCGGGTGCCCGAAGGCGAGATCAAGGCCGCTTTCGACACCAGGGTGGACGGCACGCAGTTCACGCCCCCGCGTCCGCTCGCGGATCATCGCGCGATCTGTGGCAATGACATCGGAAACGACAGCGCCTCCGTTTGTCGCTGCTGATAAGCCGTTTACTCCTCTTCCTGCTCCGCCGCGAGCCGACTCACACCGCCGACATACAAGGGCTCCGAGGTTGCTCCAGCCGTCAGACCGACGAGCGCCTGGTGCGCGACGGTGGCGACATCGTCGACGCCACGGTCACCCGTCGTCGGAGCATCGGGCAGGTCGCCCCAGCCGAATCCAGCGCTCTCGCACCCAAACCGCCGTCATATTGTGCGCCGGACACACCGAAGCTTTGATCGATCGAGCCGATCGCATTGGCGGTGTCGCCCAGTTCGGTGTTGAGCGCATCTGCCGAACTGACCGCGTCCGCCAACGCCGTTTCGGCATCCGATCCGGTGCCGTTGACCGCGTCGCGCAAGGCCTGCCAACTGGCCAGCGGACGCCCTGCGGCATCGGCCAACATGCCTGCTGCTTCGCGATAGCCATCGGCCCGGCCACGGGCATCGTCTGCCATCGTTCCAAGCCCGAGGTCGGGCGGATCGAGGTAGGTCCGGGATAGCGCTGCCGAGAAGGCGTCAGCTGCTGCAGCGCCAGCAGCCGTTGCAGCACCCTCGAACGGGTTGCCGATCCGCGCCAGTTCCACGGGGTCCAGTGTGCCGATCCGGACCCCGCCTTCGCCCACCGCCCAGTCAGGCAGCAGGTCCAGCGCGGCATTCAAGCCGTTGATGAAGTTGTTGATGCGCGTGACGACGCCGTTCAGCATCGCCTCCACCCCGGAAATCAGCCCGTTCGCGGCCTGGAAGGCGAAATCACCGATGGCGCCGGGCAGACTGCCCCAGATTGCCACGGCGGCGTCATAGGCACCCTGGAAGATCGCAGCAGTCCGGTCGCCAAAGCTGACCACACCCCCGATGGTGCCTTCGAGCGCCGAGAGTCCGGCCGCTTTCAATCCTTCCCAGCCAGCGGCCATATTGGCAAATGCCGCATCGAGTGACAGACCGATGCGGGACCAGACTTCGGACGCCAGGTCGCTTAGCAGGCGAAAGGCTTCGCCCACGCCGCCGACACGGGCCACAAGCTGCGAGAACTGATAGACCAGTTCCCCCGCGCCGACGATCAGCGCGCCAATGCCGGTGCGGATCAGAGCCCCGCGCAGGAACACGAGCGCCGTGGCAAGGCCGCGCACCGACAGGGCGGCAACGGCCAGCCCGGCCACCCATCGACCGGCCATGAAGGCGGCGAAGGTCGCGGCATATGTGGCAAGCCGTGCGAGGTTGTCGAAAACGGCATTGATTGCACCGCCGATGGGCCCGGTGCCGCGCGCCATGTCGGCCAGCGCGATCGCCACCTTCTCCAGCGCCGGAGCGACAGCGGCGGTCAGTCGGTTGGTCAGGCCGAGCCAGATCAGGCTCAGCTTGGCGATGGCATCGCCGGTGCGTTCGATCTGTGCGGCATCGCTTGCGCTGACCGCCACCCCGAAATCCTGCACATCCTGTGCCGCTTCCCGCAAGGTGGCGGCGTCGATCCGCAGGAATGCCAGTGCGGCGCGATCACCGAACAGGTCGGAGGCCACGGCGGCGCGTTCGGCCTCGGGTACATAGCGGGCCAGTGCCTCCTGGATGGCGACGATGCGCTGGTCGAGCGGCAAGGCCTGTAGTTCGGCGGCTGTCAGGTTCAGCCGCTGCAAAGCCCCAACTGCTGACCCCGACCCGGCCGCTGCTTCGGAAAGCCGTGTGGTCAGCTTCTTGGTGGCCTGTTCGATCTCGCCCATGGAGACACCAGCCAGTTCCCCAGCCCATGTCAGCACCTGCAGGCTTTCCACAGTGGTACGGAGCGAGGCCGCCATATCGGCCTGAGCGCCGATGACCTCGAGCCCCGAGCGGACCATCGCCACACCGGCGGCGGCTGCAGCTGCGGTAACCGCTGCCAGAGCGATCCCGGCCTTGCGGGCGAAGTTGCCGAGCCGGGCGTTGGCCAGTTCCATCTCGGAGGACAGGCGGCCGAAACCCCGCGTGCCCGCCTCGCCGATCCCTTCCAACTCGGCCCGGACCTGACGGCCGCCTTCCGCGACCAGTCGGACACTGACCCTTTTCTCAGCCATGGCCGTCTCCGATCTGTTCGTTCAGCTTGCGCACCATCACCGCCTCGATCTCGGGCAGCAGTTCGGCAGCGATCAGGGCGTCGATCCCGAGGGCATGGGCAATTGCCAGCGCCGCGCCCATGTCCCAGCCAAGTACCGCGCCGGGGATGACCCGCAGCTGGCCACCAAGGCGGCCGACCAGGTCCCAGATCTGCCAGCCGGCTTCCGTCTGCGGCCGGTTCAGTCTTGCGGGGCAGTCCGGGCAGCGCCCTTCGCAGGCCGCGCAGTAGCGGTCGCCCCCGCCGAACGACCATTCGGCAAGAGCGCAGAGACGTTTTTTCCGCGTCCAGGATCAGGCCTTTGGCGACATATTGGGTCTGGAACGCTTCGAAGACCGGCCAGATTTCCAGCAGTGCATCGATGCCTTCGGGCGAGACCGGGACGATGTTGCCAGCGTCGTCGCCTACGCCCTCCCAATCGAGCACAGCACGGCGAGCGACGGCTTTGGCCATGGCAAGGGCCAGTTCTTCTTGCGTCGCGATGTCGGGCAATTCTTCGATGGCCGGATCGGCGCGGGCCGAAACCATCAAGGCGGTGGTCAACGGTGCGACCTGCAGGCGCAGGCCGGGGGCGAGGGACAGCCACGACGGGGCTGCAGTCAGGTTCAGTCTGATCATGATCAATAGCTCACAACGGTGTTGACGAGGACGGCGGTGCACATGCGGGCGGGGCTGGTGGCCTTGGCGGCCTGCCAGTCGAAGGTGGCCTGGATGCCCTGCGGGCCCGGGATCTCGATCCGGGGGCGCGGCAGGTAGACGGCATGCGCGGTGAAGGTGAAGCTCGCGTTGGCGCCGAGGCTCCAGGCAAAGACCAGTTCGCACGGGGTGCCATCAATGGCCTGCGTGATCAGCGTGCTGTCGGCAAAGCGCACCTCCATCCGGCCGGTCAGCGCTGCCATGCCGGGATCGGCCCCTTCGATGCGGCCGTCCGAGCGGATGGTCTCGATTCGGTCGAGGCCGTTGGAATAGGTCACTTCGGCCGAGATCACGTTGCCGAGCGGCGAGCCGTTGCGGGTGATCGCGCCGTTGAAGTGCCCGAACCGCTGCAGCGCCAGCGAGGTGGGCGTGCCCGCGGCCGTGGTGGCCGCGACGCTCTCGCCCTGCGCCACCAGTCGGGCGGTGGCCGTAAGCAGGCCCGACCGCGCCATCTGCCACGACAACTGATCGCAGACGCAACCGGTGTACATTGCATATCGTGGTACTTCAGGCATCGCCGTCTCGATGGCCATACTCGGCAGGGTCCAGTTGCCGGACTGGAAGGTGTGGGTCTTGGGCGTGGTGCCGGAGGTGACAGGCGCGCCGAAGGCCGCCTTCAGCCACAGCCCAAGGTTCTCAACGTCGATCGGCACCACGACATCGCCGTCGGCGGTGACCGCGTCCTTGATCGGGGCCAGCGGATCGCGCCCCTGGCCCAGCAGTTCCGAGGCGATCAGTGGCTGCTCAGACCCCAGCGTCGTGCTGGCAAACGGCACCGTGCGGTAGCCCGTGGCGGGCGCGGTGCCATAGACGGATTCGAACGCAAGCGCCATCTGCGCCCGCGCCCCATGGGCTCGTGCCATCGTAGTCTCCTATCGTGAGTGGGATCAGGTCAGCGGGTCGGTCGTGGAGTGAGGCGGATCAGACAAAGGTCCGGGGGACCTTTGTCCCGCCGAACGCAGGATGGGACTGCGACCGGTATCAGCCAAGCGGATCGATCAAGGTGTAATGCAACACCACCGGGATCACCGCCGCCTTCAGGGTCGCAGCGCCCTCGACCGGCAAATCGACCGGGCGCGGTGCTTCCGCCTCGATCCAGTCGCAGAGACCGCCGAGCGTGCGGTCGGCGGCAATCGCGGTGCCGATGCTGGCGCAGAGGGTGTCGAAGGTGACGTCACGGGTGGCACCCTGCACGACCGCCTCTATCTCGGCCCGGTGCTGGTAATGGTAGCGCAGGGGCGACAGAGTGACCTCGGGCTCCCCCGGCTCGCCATCGCGCAGGATCACGAGGCCAGCAGCAGGCACACGTTCGGGCAGCACATCGCCGCGCAGGGTTGTGGCAGGCAGCGCCGAAAGCCGCGCGTTCAGCGCGACTAGGATGGTTTCGCGGGGGGTGGCATTCGCTGTTCTCTACTTGGGCATTTGGGGCTTCGATCGCTCGGAGCCTCTTCGGGTGCATTCGCTTGCCGACTTGATTTTCTGCTGCTAGTTCAGATCCATGCATGGTGCGTCAACCGTGCGATGGAGCGTTTATGTCTACGATTGCGGGTAACCGCTAAGTCCTTGAGCGGTAGGACGACTCGGGTTGGATGAGCCTTCGCAATCTGCGAGAGGACTTGTCTTTCATTGCTCGCAGACGCTCGAACAGAATCAAAACCGATGACGGCGAAGCGGGCTTTCCGCCTATAGCAACCAGCAGGCGACGCGGGTGCAAAGGGCATCGAAAGAAGAATTGCGATGAACACCAGACCGACAAAGCACGACGATCTCCCCGACCTGCAGGGAGTTATTGACGAGACCGAACTGTTCCCGAGTGAACTGCTTCCCGAAATGGTGGGCAGTTTCCTGGCAGGGGACGAAAGCAGCGACCTGTGGCTGACATGCGAAGTCGACGGTCGCGCCGTCGGGTTTTGCTATGCAGTTCCTGAGAAGCTGACCGACGGCACCTGGAACATGCTTGCGATCGCTGTGAAACCTTCGCTTCAGGGCCAAGGACACGGAGGCGCACTCGTGGCACATCTGGAGCTAACGCTTCGTCAGCGGGATCAGCGCATCCTCATTGTGGATAGCTCGAGCGCGGACGCTTTCTCGCAGACGCGAGAATTCTATCGCATCCAAGGCTACACGGAAGAGGCGCGGATCAGGGACTTCTGGGCAGCTGGAGACGACAAGATCGTTTTCTGGAAGGCGCTCGGTTAAGTCAGTCGGGAAAGGTGGTTGGCCCGCATCACGAGCGGGCCAACTGCATTGCGACATGCCCCCAAGGGAGAAAGCAGCGTCCCGCTCGGCATTATGGGCCCAGCCGTCCTTCTACCCAGTTCGCCACGATCAAACCCGCCACACCGTTTACAGCCCGCTCCGCATCCCGCGCCAGATCCAGCCGCTTCGGCAGTTTGACTTGCGGGACCAGGAGGAAGATCGGTGCGGTGACGACACCCCGACCGGTTTTCGACCGGGACGCCACGGCGCGACCCTTGGTGTTCAGTCGCCCTTCGACCACCAGCAGGCTCGGCCCCCGGCGGCGATAGATGAACCGCAGGCGCAGGCCGGTGCGGCGTTCCCATTCTCCGGGGGTGATCCTGCCGCCTCGGGTGGACTTGCCTGCTGCTGGCGTGGGTATCGCCAGCCAGAATCCGTTTTTCGAGCGGATAAGCGGCCCCGTGTCATGCGCGCCGATGATCACCGGGGCATTTGACCAGACAAGCGCGGCCGCGTTCAGGCTTTCGCCGGACTTCGGGAAACTGGCGGAGCGGATCGAGTTGGCGAGGCGTGTGCCCAGCCCCGCGCCGGTGATCTGTGTGCGCCAGGCGGATTTCAAGCCGGTTCCAGCTTCGCGCATTGCGGCAGTAACGGCGCGTTCCCCGGCCGCGAACTCAGCGGCCATCAGGGCGACGATGTCGGGATCGATGGCGAGCTTCAGTTTCATGCCGGACGCAAATCCACGGTCCAGACCAGCCGTTCGCGATCACGGACGGGCTCGCCCTGTACCAGGAAGGCGTCCCCGTCGATCTCGATCCGGTCGCCGGGGCGCGGGTTTGGCACCTCGGCGACGCGCAAGTCGATACGGGTGGTTTCGGACCAGAGCCGCGCATCACCGAAGTCGGTGACGGC
>JAAUPC010000210.1 GCA_012036325.1 Paracoccaceae bacterium | reverse complement strand
GCCGATGCAGACAGACCCGTCCGCCGCCGTTCCGGTCACCGCCGCCCCGCCACGCGCCGCCCAAAGCGAAAGTGCAGCCCCCCCCATCGCAAGCCCCGCCACCATCAGGCGCCGGGTCATCAGATGCGGCAGATCAGCGGCAAGCCCTTCGGGCCCATGGCCCTGCCCGGCCTCATGGCCGACCTTTTCGATTGCGGCGGGTTCATCGGGATGCGGCATGACAGGCTCCGTGTGCGCTTAGGCCCATGATACGTGGGGCGACAGGGTTTCCGTCGCAAGGGGCGGGCAAGTCTTTACAATTCCTTAAAGCGAACAGGCAAGTCCTTGAAATTGCAATCATCGAACCCCCTGCCCAGCGCGGACACTCCAACGAAGGGCAAGGCATAGGGGGGTGGAGCGGGCGGCGGGAATCGAACCCGCGTCTTTAGCTTGGAAGGCTAAGGTCTTACCATTACACAACGCCCGCGCTACTCTCGGTAGGTATTCGGACCTTATCGCCTAGTCAAGGCGCGACAGAAAAGCACGTCGGCGCGAAAGGTCCTCAGGACCGTCGTCAAGCGGCAGCAAAGGACGGAAAGCGGGCGTTCAAAACTTCGGCTCGATGATTGGCGGGACTAGAAAAGCGGCCGGTCGCTTTGCGGAGCTAGGAGCCAATCAACCGGGTCCCACGGTCGCATTGATCACGTCATGCCGGTGCAGAAAATGGGCGCAAGACCAAGGACCGCCATGAACAGAAAACTGCAACTGCCGCCCCCCTGACTGCATAAGCGGTCCTGTTCGGGGGACGGGGAGGCATGTTGGTCGTCCTGAGATACGGATCTAACCTTCCCTGATACGCCAAGATCGGCCCTTCATGCTTTAAGGCTGACATTCGCAGTGCGAAGAGCTTCTCCAATCCGGCGGAAACGCGCGGCGTGGGGCGAAGTGAGCCGCAAGCACAGGACAACCCGCCGAGGACAGGCCTGTGGCAAGGGCGTCAGGTCGACCAAATGTCCTCGCGCCATGCCAGCGACGATTGCAAGCTGCGGCAGAAGGGTGATGCCCAGGCCCTCTTCCACCATCGACAAGAGCGTTGGCAGGCTGGTGGCGGCGAAGGCATCGCCGGGCGGGCTGGGCATGCCGGCGTAAGCCTCAAGCGCGTGGCGCTGCAGACAGTGGCCCTTTTCCAAGAGCAGAAGTGAAGCGCCAGCAAGTAGCTCGCCAGTCACATCCGTGCGCCCGGCAAGGCTGCAACCGACGGGCGTGGCCAGCTGATAGCCGTCCTCGAACAGAAGCTCTGTCTCGATGGTGCCGATATCATGGGGCAGCGCGATGATGATCAGATCCAGCCTGCCTTCGGCCAACCCCTCTGGCAGCAACTCGGTCAACTCTTCGCGCAAGAAAAGCCTCAGGTGAGGCCAGGTCGCGCGCAGCATCGGCAAGGCGCGGGGCACCAGGAACGGCCCGACCGTTGAAACGTACCCAGCCGCAGATCACCTTGCCCGATGCCAGCAACCGCACGCGCCATACGCCCGGTCTTACCCCCGCCTGCTTGACCCAATTCATCGGCGCTGCGGCCTTCGTGGGCGATACACTCTTCATGCCCGACGGCGGCTCGGCTCGGGCGGACTTTCCGGGCGACGATGCCGGAGTGCTTTACGACAGCATCCAGTAGGTGCTGGCCCTGCCGGACGAAACGCGCCTCTTTATGTTCCACGATTACGGTCGCAACGGCCGAGACATTCATTGGGAGACGACTGTGACCGAAGAAAAGGACCACAATATTCATGTGGGCCGTTGCGCAACGAAAAAGGACTTTGCCCGTTTTCGCACGGAGCGCGAAGCCACTTTGCCGATGCCAAAGCTGATCCTGCCCTCGCTGCAGGTAAAGACGCGGGCGGGCGAAATTCCAATCGATGTCTCGGGTCGCCCGATGCTGAAGGTGCCGCTGAACGGGTTTTAGGGGGCGGGAATGAGCAGGCAGGTGCAGCAATGGTTGCCCCTCCTTGGTTGGGCAAGGGTCTAACGCCGCGAGACGCTGGCAAACGACCTCTTGGCGGCGGTGCTAGTGACGATCATGCTGATCCCGCAGTCGCTGGCTTATGCGCTTCTGGCAGGCCTGCCTACCGAGGCGGGGCTTTATGCCTCGATCGTGCCAATCTTTCTTTACACGATCTTCGGGACCTCGCGTGTCCTTGCGGTGGGGCCGGTAGCCGTGGTGTCGCTGATGACGGCGGCGACCATCGGGCAGGCGGCCGAGGCGGGGACGGCGGGATATGCCGTCGCCGCGCTGACTCTGGCCTTCCTGTCGGGCGGGATGCTTCTGGTGATGGGGGTCTTGCGGCTGGGGTTCCTGGCGAATTTCTGTCGCATCCGGTGATCTCAGGCTTTATCTCGGCCTCTGGCCTCCTGATCGCAGCCAGCCATTCGGCCCTCTGACCGGGCTAAAAGCCGAAGGGCAAAGCCTTCTGGCGCAACTTGGGTCGCTGGCAATGAAGGTGTCGGCGATCAACCTGCCGACGGTGCTGATCGGCGGGGCGAGCCTTGGGTTCCTGTTCTGGGTGCTCCGGGGCTTGAAGCCCCTCTTGCTGCGGGCGGGCCTGCCGCCTGGGCTGGCTGACAGGCTTGCCAAGGCCGGGCCGGTGGTCGCCATCGCGGCCTCCAGCTTTTCGGTCTGGTGCCTGTCGCTGGACGGGGACGGGGTTGCGGTGGTGGGGGCGGTGCCGCAAAGTCTGCCACCCCTGACCCAGCCATCCTTCGATCTGTCGCTTCTGCGTGACCTGGCGCTGCCTGCCGCCCTGATCTCACTGATTGGGTTCGTCGAATCCGTCTCGGTCGGCCAGACCTTGGCGGCAAAGCGGCACCAGCACATCGAGCCGAACCAGGACCTTGTCGCCTTGGGCGCAGCAAACCTGGGTGCCTCGTTCACCGGCGGGTTCCCGGTGACGGGCGGCTTTGCCCGGTCTGTCGTCAACTTCGATGCACAGGCCGAAACACCCGCCGCTAGAGCCTTCACGGCTGTCGGGCTGGCGCTGGCGGCGCTGTTCCTGACGCCGCTGATCGCCTTTTTGCCCAAGGCGACGCTGGCCGCGACGATCGTGGTTCCTGTCCTGAGCCTTGTTGACCTGTCGATCCTGAAGCGTGCCTTCACCTTTTCCCGCGCAGATTTCGCTGCCGTCGCCGCCACTATGGCCGTCACGTTGGGCGTCGGGGTGGAGGCGGGCGTTCCCCGAGGCCTTCCAGGCGCGGTCGACGCGGTCGGGATGCGGCTCAAACACCAGGCCCGCCGTGCAGCCGACCAGCATCAGGATCGAAGCGTCCAATACGCGGGCTACCAGCTCTTTCGCGATGGCGGTGTTGCGCCGCATGTGGCCCAGCCCGATCGTGTCATGGGACTACATCAGGACCGATGGCCCGCGGCGGATGCCGGCCTGCTTGCCGGTTTCTGCCAGAAGCGCGCCCGTCAGTTCCGCCAGGCGCGACATGGCAAAGGGCTTGGACAGGAAGGCCGACACCGCCAGCCCCTCGGCCCGCAAGCGGTTGTCCACCCTGTCCTGGCCGGTCATGATGACGATCGGCACATCGCCAAGCGGCGCGCCGGTCGAAGACAGAACCTCGATCCCATCGCCGTCGCCAAGGTTGACATCCGCCAGTACCAGATCAAACCGCGCGGCGGCCAGCTGGTGCCGGGCTTCACGGGCCGAAGCGGCATGGGTCACCATATGCCCACCCCGGCCCAGCGCGCGGCAGATATTCTGGGCAATGATCGGTTCGTCTTCCAGAAGCAGGATACCGGACATCATGTCTCCTCGGGGGTCTCTCAGGTCATCCGCGGTCATCAGGTTTTGGCCGGAACCCGCCACTGGCTGGCCGATCCGGATGCCATAGACCTGACGCGAAACGGGGCGGCTGCCGATGCCCTCGGCGGCGGAAACTGGGGCATATCGCGCAGTCCATCGGGCGGTAGGCCGCGCATACACCCTGTGACAGATGCCCATAAACCTTAGGTTATATACCTCTGCGCGGCCCAGGTCCGAGGATGTGACCGGTAAGTTGACCCCGACAGAAGGCCCGGCAGGCGATGATGATTCTTCCCAGGATCTTCCCAGGACGATGCAGCTGCGCGATTCCCCGCACCACCTGCGGATGGTCATCGCCTTCATCCTTATCAGCTTCGTGCTGGTGTTCTCGACTGCCGTTGTCCTGTCGACCACGCTGTCGCGCTACATCGTCGCGCAGATGATGTTGCGGGATGCCACGGTGTCGACCGAATTCCTGAACTCAGTCGTGCATGTGGAAAACGCCACCGGCTATTTCCTGCACAACTCCACCGCATCGGCCGAACAGGACATCGAAGAGCTTCTGACCCATGTTGGCCGCCTGCCTGACCTGTTCCGCGCCAATGTCTATTCGGGCGACGGTACGATCCTGTGGTCCAGCGATGCCGAGCTGATCGGTCAAAGCTTCCCCGGCAATGATGAACTGGCGGCGGCGATGCAGGGCGAGCTTGACCCCGAACTGAATGTCGTGGAGCGCGGCGCGAAGGATGAACATGTCGGCTTTCCGCCGGGCATCACCGAATTCATCGAATACTACATTCCGATCCGGTCCACCGATGGCACGTCCGTGATCGGCGCGGTCGAGGTCTACAAGGCACCCGGCGCCCTTCTGGTGTCGATGCAGCGTGTCCGCAACTATACCTGGCTGGGCGCGCTGGCAGCAGCGGCGGTGCTGTTCGGCGGGTTGGTGGTGGTCGTCACCTACGCCAGCCGGGTGCTGATCCGGCAAGAGGTGCGGACGGTGGAAACGGAACGCCTGGCCGTTGTGGGGGAAATGGCCTCGGCGGTGGCGCATGGCCTGCGCAATCCCCTCGCCTCGATCCGGTCCTGTGTTGAATTGACGCTGGACGACGACATTCCCGACAGCAGCCGCACAACCCTGACCGACATCATCGATCAGGTTGACCGGCTGGAAGGCTGGATCCGCTCCTTCCTGATCCGCAGCCGCCGCGACCCGGGCAGCCTGTCCGAACAGACGCAGATCGACCATGTCATCGCGCGCTGCCTTGACGGGTTTCAGCCGCAACTGACCCGGCGGTCGATCAGCGTCTCGGTCACGCCGGGCAGCGGCAGCCCGATGGTCCTGGCGCGCCTGATCGAGGTGGAGCAGGTGCTGAACACCATCATCTCGAACGGGATCGAGGCGATGAAGGACGGCGGCGTCCTTGGCCTGGTCTGGACCAACCGGGCCGACGGGTTGCTGGAAGTGCGGATCACCGACACCGGGCCGGGCATCCCCGATGAGATGCTGCTGAAGGTGTTTGAGCCGTTCCAGACCGGCAAGGCGGCCGGGCTTGGGGTTGGTCTCGCCCTCGGTCGGCGGATTGCCGAACGGATGGGCGGGTCGCTGGAACTTGCAAATGGCGCGCTGCGGGGCGCGGTGGTGACGTTGCGTTTGCCAACGCTGGTTTAGGGGAAGAGTGCGGTATGTCGGATAGTCTGGTGGTGGATGACGAAGAGGTTCTGGCACGGTCCATCGTATCTTTCATGGAACGGCGGGGCTTCTCGGTGGGCTATGCGGTGGACAGCCGAAGTGCCAAGGCCATGGCCGAGCGCACTCATCCGCGCCTTGTGCTTCTGGCTGTCCGGCTTGGCCGCGACAACGGGCTTGACCTTCTTGGCTGGTTCCAAAGCCAGGCCCCTGAGACGCAGATCGTTGTCATGACCGGGCATGGCGAAATCAACATTGCCGTCGACGCGATGAAGCGAGGCGCGCGTGACTTTCTGACCAAGCCCGCCCCTTTGGCAACCATCGCAGGCATTGCCGCCAACCTCATGCTGAACGAGGCCGGTCGGCCCGGCGAAGCGCGCCGCGTTGTAGCCGCGGGACAAGCGGCCGACCAGCGGCAGCTTCAGCCAAAAGGCGTCGAAGCGCTCGCGAAAGGCCTCATTGCGCAGGCTCCAGGCCAGCATCACACCGCCCGCACCCGCGGCCAGCGCCACCAACCAACCCCACTGCCGCACGAAGTCGGACAGCGCCAGCATCGCCACCGTCAGGAACGGCAACGTGCGCTTGCCGCCGGCATACACGCCGGCGACTTGCGGCACGACATAGGTCAGCAGGGCGATGACGATGACGATGGCGATCAGCGAAACGATCGCCGGATACAGCATCGCGCCGACGACCTTGCCCTTGAGTTCCTGCCGCGCTTCGAGGTCGTCGGCCATGCGTTCGAGCACCGGGCCCAGCGCGCCGCTCTGCTCACCCGCGGCGACGACGGCGCGATAGACGTCGTCGAACTCGCGCGGCG
>JAAUPC010000209.1 GCA_012036325.1 Paracoccaceae bacterium | reverse complement strand
GCGCCCAACGACGGTGCCGGTTGCATGAAGGACACGGATGGCGACGACCTGGGGCGACGACGCTCCGCCCGCGGGCGTCGCTGCCGGCACCGACTGCGACGACGCCGACCCGATCCTGGCCGCTCGGAGGAAGCTCTCGCTGCGTTCGGGGATCCTCCTGGACGACGGGACCGAGCCCGACATCGAGACCCTGGTGGCTCGCTGGGGAGCGGAAGACGCTGGCGGGTCCGTCCTGCGCGAGTCCGTTGTGGGCGGACGCAGGGCGGGCTACCTCGCGCCGTTCGGGGTCGGCGTGCTGGCCGCGATCCTGCCGCCGGCATGCGCGCCATCTCGACCCGCATCCGTGAAGAGACCGCGGCCGGCAAGCTGATCCTGCCGAACCTGATCCTCGGGCACACGCCGATGCTCGCGCAGGTCATGTTCTTCGGCGCGGCGCGCCAGTTCTCGGCCTCCCGCCTTGGCGTTGACGCCGCGCTTGGTCGCTGGCAGGTCTGGCAAACCGCTCTCCGCGATCTGCTCTGCCGTCCACCATTCCTGGGCAGGGGTCAGGGTCACTTGTCCCCTCCGTTCCGCGCGATATCGGCCAATAGTTCGGGCTTCGCGGCCTCAAACCGCGCCTCTTCCTCATCGGCACCCAGAAGGCCAAGCTCCTCAAAGTGCGCCGCAACGAACCGCCGCTTGGCCTCTTTGGGCGCGCGCGCCCATGCCTTCGAAAGGGCGATGAACGCCGCTTCAACGGGGTCTAGAACGGGGGCTTTATCGCCCGCTTCCACCTTTGCGGCGCGAAGAGCTGTGGCGACTTTCTGGCCCTCGACCAGCGCCTCGACGGCGCGGGCGCGCAGGGGCTGGTCGCCAATCTTGCCCAGCTTCTCGATCTCGCTGATCGCGATCCTATGGGACACGGCTTGCAGTGCGTCCCGCTCCTCGCGGGTCAGGGCGCGACCAGCGGCGATGATGTTTTGGACCTGCCGAGGCGTAACCTGCCGCGCCTCGGCGATCATCTGTGCAAACGAAGAATTCTTCGCTTGCAGACCGTGGCGCGCCAGCGCACCCGCAACCCCACCCTTGGTTTCCGGATGCAGCTTCTCGTACTCGGTCTGATAGACGCCCAGAAAGATCGCGTCCTGCACCGGGGTCATCCCGGCCGTCAGGTTGCCTGTGACCTCCAGCATCCGCGCCTCGGCCGCATTGCAGTCCAGGACATCCGCCCGGATCGTCTCGCGCCCCAAGCGGCTCATAGCCTCCAGCCGGTGCGCTCCATCGATCAGGGTATTGACCTTGCCCGCCCGTCGAACCGTGATTGCGCCAAGGAAGACACCCTCGCCAATGACCTGCATCAGCGCCGCAACCTTGGCCTCGCCGACCGGACGAAGTCGGTCCTTTGGAACCACGATCTCGGCAATCGGCAGCTCGGTGATGGACGGCATGCGCTCAACCACGATGGGCCTCGCCTTCCGTCAGCTTCACCAGCGCGTCCACCCAGAAGCCGACGCCGGACTCGCTGTCCTTCAGCATCGCGACTGCAAATGTGGTGTCGTCGCCACTGGAAATTTGATCGGCAACGAAACTCGCGCGGGCGTGCAGCTCGCGGCATTTCTGCTCAATCAGGCGCGCGAACTCGCGGGCGCTTTCAATGCGATCGGTCATTTCAGGTCAGGTGCCTTTGTCATTGTGTAGTAAAAGCAGGTGCCCACACCGCTCGGGGCAGCCTGTCGGACGCATTCGATCACTGCACCGTGGACGCGCAGCTCCGAGACGCATGCACTCACAGCCAGGACCTCGGCTCTCCGGACGATGTCGAGCGTGGTCAGGGTTTGGCCGTCGGAAAGCACCTGCAGCACCCGACGCAGCCGGGGGCTGGTCAGCGGGGCCGCGTGAATGCTGCCGGTGGCGCGCGTCACCGTGGACGCCCCGAGCGTGGGGCAACCGCGTGCGGGTTCCAGCCGCCTTCGCCCAGACCCCGGCAACGTCCGCAAAGCCGGTTATGGATGCCCTCGCTCTCGAACAGGGCTTTGCAGCACATGCAGGACCGGGTCATCCGACGAGCGGCAGCGTCGTCCTCCTTCTGGCGGATACCAACGATGGAAGCGGCCTGATTGAGCGTGCCATAGGTGCCATACAGCGACCCATCCGGGGCGCGGACGTTGAAGGTGCCACCCGGCCGGGGCTCGACTGCCCACTTGGCGAGGCCGGGCTTCGACATCGTGTAGTTGTCGCTGCCCATCATCAACGCTCCCGCTTCGACAGAAACAGGGTGATCCGGCCCAGCACCTGCCGCTCGGACAGCGTGCCCAGATCGGCAATGACCTGATCGACCGCACGGCTATAGCGAATCGTCGCGTCGTCCCGGACCTGCTGGCTCGCGGCGGGGTCTTTCATCTGGTCTTGCGCCACCTGGGCGGCGCGGAACGACCCGATCATACGGGTCCACTCGGCGGGAACAGGGCTGGTCACTCCGTCACCCCCGCATCGCAAGGGCGGAGCGACGGGTCCATCGCAAGGACCTCCGTGCCGCTCAGCCAGGTGAAGTCGCGGGTGAGGCCCCAGTCGCTGCGGAACCGCTCGCCGATCACCGGCGACTGCAACGCCGCGATCTTGTCGACCAGGCCGACGAGGTGACTGATGCTCTGGTTCTTGGAGCTGGGCCCATGAAACCCGAAGGATGCCTCAGGTGACACGCAGACCTTGGGCAGGCCCAGAAACATGGTGCAGGAAGACTTGCAGACCCCGACGATCCGGACCTCGGTGGAGGACAGGGTCGCGATCAGGTCGGCATAGTCGTGGATGTTCCCACCGTTGTCCGCCCGGATGGTCAGGGTTGATGCCGTCTCGACGACCCAGTCACCGTTGCGGAAAACAGCGTCATCCTCGTCTTCAGCATGGGCGCAGCCGGTGGCTACGACCAGCGCAAGCAGGGCAAAGGTCATGCGCATGGCTGCCCCTCCTCGATCTGGGCAAGCGCCTCGTGGATGGCTGTCAGAAAGGCAAAGAGCTCGGGCTCAAGGACCAGCTCAAAAAGCTGCGCCTCGGCATCGGTGAGTTCTTGCAGGGCAAGGTACTCAGCCGTCTCCGACTGTCCCTCTGCGGTGGCCTTCGCCTTCGCACCACGGGTCTTTTCGATCGCAAACAGAAGCCGCGCCAGGCGACCACGCTCGGCAGCCGACAGGCGTCCAAGCATCAGATCAAACACCGGGCCGCTCATTCTGCAGCCTCCATGGGTGCCGTCCGCAGGAAGCTGGGAACGCACTCGCGCGTCAGCGGCGCGGCGAACTCGGCGAACCGCTGCCAGACGTCCTGATACTGCTGACCGTTGATCAGCCCCAGCAGCTCGACAGTGGCCTGATCGGCCCGCTCAAGGTGCCATTCGCGCACCTCTGTCCCTTCCAGGGAGCGAAAGGCAGCCTCGATCTCGGCCTCGGCCCGGGCGGCCTTTTCCCTGACGGCAGCAATCAGCTGGTCGTCCGACAGGAAGCGAGGGTTTGGTGCATGGGCGTTCATTGCGGACCCGCGTAGGAAAGGGTCAGGAAGACCAGCAGGAACAGGCCGACGACCCCGATCAGGTCGTCTGCCCATTCGCTGTCCGGCCGTCGGCAGACGGCGACAAGCTTGCGCATGGTTTGGCTCCAGGTGGTGAAGGGTTTGGGCATCAGGCTGCCCTGCCGTGGCCGAGCGCTGCATCAAGCTTCGCCCAGTAGCGCTGCAGTCCGGCGATGCTGGGCGAGAGGCCAAATCGGCGCTCACACTCCGCAGCGCATTCAGCCAACGTCATTTGCCGATGGCTTTCCGTCAGGTACGCGCGAAGCTCATAGTTGCCCCACCATGGCGGACGGCGTCCGCTGCGCCACACCGGAAGATGCGTAGCGTTGCGGGCCACATCGGGCATGTCGCGTAGAGCCAGAAGTTGATCCCTGGTTTGTCCGGCGCGAACAGCAGCGGATTGAAACAGGTCAACCTGAGGTGCGGCGATGCTTTCAAGCTCGCCCTTTCGCCAGGCGGTAAAGACCTCGACGATCAGCTTCCGGGCCGCGCGGGCCTTCGGGGTCTCAGCCCACAGGCAGACGGCAGTCGCTTGGTGCTCGTTCAGGTAGTAGGTCGTGATCGGGCGTCCGCCCTTCGCCGAGGGGTTTTTGCTTTCGTGAGCAAAAACTCCACCGTAGTCCTCCAACTCATCCCGGTTGCGCCGGATCAGGTCGTGGACATGGCGCACGGCGCTGTATCCCAGCACCTCTTGCAGATGACGGCAGGACACCCGCGCATCGCCGTCGATCACCGTCAGGGCGTTGCGATCCATCACGCCGCCCCCCGCTCTTCTTGCGCCATGCGCAACTGATACAGGTGGCGGAATGTGTCCTCGCCCACCCGATCAATCATTTTCTGCCGCAGTTCCTTGGCCTTGGGGCCGTTCCACGCCCCCACTGCCGCCATCTTGGCGTTGTTGGCATCATAGCCGTGCAACGCCGCCCATTCCTTCAGGTTGGTCCCGTAGATCATCAGCGCCCCGAGGAAGACCTCGTAGAACACCGGCCCGGGCTGGAGCGTGATCGGGTTATCTGTCATACCGTTCCTCGGCAAAGTGCCACAAATCGGCCACTTAGCGTGGCTATGTGACACTTTACTTAGTTTTGCTAAGTGAGGCAAGCTTAGATATGGCTGAACGGCACGAAATTATTGCGCGCTTTAAAACCATGCGCGAACAAAGACTTAAGTTAAGCCAAGCAGCTTTGGCGGCTTCATTGGGCGTGACACCTGGCGCAATCGGCCAGATCGAAACAGGCGCTTCCGGCGTATCTGCCCGCATACTGAAGGCACTCGGGGACCGATTTTCGGTTAATGCTGCGTGGCTTACGGAGGGTCGCGAACCAATGATCTTCGAACGTCCATCTGTCTTCGAAGGTCGAAAAGTCGTGGTTGAAGCTCCTGACAAGACCAAGCCAGGACACGGCGAGCTGCGCATCCAGGGCAAGGACTATGCCTTGGTGCGCCGCATGGGGCTGTCTGTGTCAGCCGGATCGGGGCTCGAGGAACCCGAGCCGGAAGACGAGGACGGCCTGCTTCTGCCAACCGCCTGGTTCGGGCAGCGGGGGATCAATCCCGATCTCTGCGTGATCGTCTCTGTCAGAGGTGACAGCATGACACCCGGCATACCTGATTGGCTCGCTGGTTTGATCGACTGCGCCACGAAGGTCGTCCACCAGGCTGGCGTCTATGCCTTCGCCCTTGACGGGAATGCCTACGTGAAGCGGTTGATCCCCTCAATCGACGGCCCGCAAAAGACGCCCGTGGCGATTACGATGGTCTCTGACAGCCCGACTTACGCTCCCGTTCCCCTGATCGGCCACCGCATGAACGCTCTTAGGATCGTCGGTCGCGTAAGGGCCGTTTTGGCCGACCTTTGACAGGAAAATCAGTTCCCAGTTAGAGGCCGACCGGATCGTTCGTCACCTGCGCGTTTTCAGCGTATTTTCAGTGCCTTATGGCTAACTGGGAACTGAAGGCGGAACTTGGCACGTCACTTCCCGGTTCCGAAGGTCAGTTGCATGTTGAATGCTGCGGGAATAGGGCCATCGTTCTGAACGTTTTCCCTGTTTACCAATGGTTTAAAGGCAACATGCAACCGGCTCACCCAACTTGCGGCCTCATTTGCATGTTCTGAGACCGCGGCGCGGTCTGTTTTGAACTCCAAAGCCATAGCGCGCCGCCCTTAAACGCCGCTTTTACAGGGGTTTAAACATCACCACGGCATTGGCACCATTTCATCCAGCCTTCGCCCCACAGGGCGTCCGTTCGGCCGTTTTTCGCATTTCCTGCTGACATCGCAACGCTTACCGCCACGATCAGACGCAACGCTCTAAACCCGCGTTACATAACGATTTATCAGGTAATACCCCTGTTATCAGCTAATCCCGCATTTCCTGCCGACTATGGTGTCAACGCTCATTCGCCCTGGGAGAGTCAGAAGAGTCAAAGACTTGGCGGCCAGCGAGGTCGGGTGGGGCTGGTTCCGCAACCGGTGGCAGAAAAAAGCCCCCATGCGGGGGCGCATGGGGGCATGTCGGGCGGGCCGCGGCCTCTCAGGGGACAGGTTGGCCGGGCCGGAGCGATGGGGACAGATCGCCATTCCGAACGCCTTTCGGTATAGGGTCTGCCGGAATCGGGAATGTGACAGGCGCGGTGTCGGGCGAAGTTTCCTGTGGATGGAATTGGTGCGCGGAGCCGCGTGCTGATCAGCGGCCCCCCTCCCTCTCCCTCCCCCACGAGGGGGGAGGGAAGCGCTGGACCTGCTGGCCTTGGGTCTTAGCCCTTGCGGGAGCGGATCAT
>JAAUPC010000208.1 GCA_012036325.1 Paracoccaceae bacterium | reverse complement strand
GAACCTGACGCTGGCGCTGGGGCCATGCGGCGGTGCTGGTGGCCGGAAGCCTGTTCTTCAACCTGCCGCTGCCCTTGGCCGTGATCGGGCATGAAGGTGGGACGCTGCTGGTGGTCCTGAACGGTCTTCGCCTCCTCGCCGATCCGATTCGGAGTGCAGGGCGGCAACAGGGTTAAAGACCCCTTCGCCCGCCGCGCGTAGAGACGGAAGGAAGACGCAAGGAAGATGGGTTGAAGACCGTGAAAACGCCAACCGATAGTGCGATTAATGAAGCGCCCGCAAGGGCTTGCGGACGGTTCCTCTACCGCCCCAGCGCCCGGTCCAGATGGACATAGCCCCCATCGACAAACAGCCACTGCCCCGTGCTGTGCCCGGCGCGATCTGACAAAAGGAAAACCACCGTATCCGCAATCTCCTCCGCCGTGGTCATACGATTGCCAAGGGGAATGCGCGCGGTGATCAAGGCTTCCTGTTCGGCCGGATTGTCAAAGCTTTGCAACCAGTTGCGGTACATCGGTGTCATGACCTCGGCCGGGATCACCGCATTGACCCGCACCCCAAAAGGCGCCAGCGCCGCCGCCCATTCCCGCGTGAGACCCAGTTGCGCCGCCTTGGCCGCGACATAGGCCGAGGTTGACCCCTGACCCGTAAGGGCAGTCTTCGACGAGATGTTGACGATCGCCCCGCGTGAGGCCTTGAGGTCCGCCAGCAAAAGATGCGCAAGTGTATAATAATGCAACAGATTCTGGTCGAGCGAGGCGCGAAACGCCTCCGGCCCCGCCGCCAGATCAACCCCGTCATTGGTGCCCGCATTGTTGACCAGCCCGTCGATCCGCGGGAAAGCCGCCCGCGCTTCGGCCACCGCGCGGCGGCAGTCCTCATCCCGCGAAAGATCTGCCAGAACCACCCCAGCCTTCGGCTGCCGATCGCGCAGTTCGGCAAGAAAACCAGCCTCCGGCATGCGCCGGGAGAAGATCACCGGAACCGCCCCTTCCGCCGCCAGACCAAGGCTGATCGCCCCCCCGATCCCGGCCCCTCCGCCGGTCACGATCACGACCTTGTTTTTCAATCCCATGTCCATGCCGCTCATCCTCCTGAGGCTTGGGTCAGACTGCCCTGCCGTCACGTTTTGCGAAAGGGGGGGCCGCCTTGGGGGGCATCGAGCCCCCCGCGGCGGCGCTGCCGGGGATGGTCAACAGGGCCTGGCGCGCGGCGCAGATGTCGGATGCCTCCGGCGGGAGTATTTGAAAAAAGAGCAAGCGGAATTGCCTTTTTCTTAAATACTCTCAAGGGGTTTGGGGACAGAATGTCCCCATTTAACGAGGCGGTTGCGCGCCCTTGCGCGCAGAGCCGAGACAAGAAGCTTGCCGCGTTTCGCGGCTCTGCTTTGCTGGCGCTGGATCAGAACCCGGCATCGGGGGTGCCAGAGCCTTGCCAGGGTTTCGCGAGGTTGCCAAACCGGGTGAAGCGGCCTTCGAAGCTGAGTTCCACCGTGCCGATCGGGCCGTGGCGCTGCTTGCCGATGATGACTTCGGCCTTGCCATGGGCGTTTTCGGCCTTCTTGAACCATTCGGCATGGGCCGGGCTGCCGGCCTCGGGCTCCATCCGCGACAGGTAATATTCCTCGCGGTAGACGAACATCACCACGTCCGCGTCCTGCTCGATTGACCCTGATTCGCGCAGGTCGCTCAGCTGTGGGCGTTTGTCATCACGGCTTTCCACGGCGCGGCTGAGCTGCGACAGGGCGACCACGGGGATATCCAACTCCTTCGCGATGGCCTTCAAACCTTGTGTGATTTCAGATACTTCCTGCACGCGGTTCTCTTTGGAGGACCCTTTCAGCAGCTGGAGGTAGTCGATGATGAGAAGGTCAAGCCCATGCGTCCGCTTCAGCCGCCGGGCGCGCGCGGCCACCTGCGAAATCGGCAGCGCCGGGGTGTCGTCGATGTACAAGGGGCAGGCTTCCAGCGCCTTGGCGGCATCGACGAAGCGGCGGAACTCCACCTCTTGCATGTCGCCGCGCCGGATCTGTTCGGACGGCACTTCCGAGGCTTCTGACAAGATCCGCGCGGCCAGTTGTTCGGCGCTCATTTCCAGGCTGAAGAACCCCACGATCCCGCCTTCGACCGCGCCATCGCGCCCGTCTGGCAGGCGGCCCCGCTTGTAGGACTTGGCGATGTTGAAGGCGATGTTGGTGGCCAGCGACGTCTTTCCCATCGAAGGGCGGCCTGCAAGGATCAGAAGGTCGGAAGGGTGGAGGCCCCCCAGCTTGCGGTCAAGGTCGATCAGGCCGGTCGAGATGCCTGCCAGCCCCCCGCCGCGCTGGTAGGCGGCATTGGCGTTGTTCACGGCTTCAACCGCGGCTTTCAGAAAGCTTTGGAAGCCGCGTTCCGCCACGCCTTGTTCGCCAAGCGTGTATAGCCGCTGTTCCGCTTCAATGATCTGGTCGCGCGGTTCGTTCGCAACCTCGACCTTGGCCGCCTGGGCGGCGATGTCGCGGCCGAGCTGGATCAGCTCGCGCCGAACGGCAAGGTCATAAATCATCTGCGCATAGTCGCGCGCCGCATAGGCCGAGATCGCCGCACCGGCCAGCCGCACCAGATAGGCGGGCCCGCCAAGGTCTTTGAGGCCCGCGTCATCCTCAAGAAAGGCTTTCAAGGTCACGGGCGAGGCGAGGGCGTTCTTCTGGATGCGGGCGGCGGCAATTTCAAAGATCCGCTGGTGAACGGGGTCGAAGAAATGCTCCGCCTTCACGACCGAGGAGATGCGGTCATAGACGTCGTTGTTGGTCAGGATCGCGCCCAGAAGCTGCTGCTCGGCTTCGGTGTTGTGGGGCAGGGCCTCGCTGTCGCTGGTCTGGGTGCCGTTTGGCACGTTGGCCGGGACCATCGGTCGAAGTGCGGTGATTTCGGTCATCTCTGCCTCCTGCAAGTGCCCTCTCTGCCCGATCCGACGGCCGTGCCGCAAGGCGGGCACAAGTCTGTGGAAAAGGCGGGGCTGAGTCGCCTTTGGCGGCGACTTCCGATCGAAGCATACCACATCTTGGGTGTGCGTCTGCGGTCAAACACCAATGACGTCGATTCGAACCCGGGTTATCCCCAAAGGCCCCACAGGTCCGCCCCCCGGTAAATCGGACCCATCCGCAGCCTCAGGCGGGTTTGCGCGCATCCTGCCAGTCACGGGGGGCGGTCAGGAAGGCCTCGACCTCGGCCAGGGTGGCTGCGTCAAAGCTGCCTTGCGCCCGGGCCTCGGTCAGGACGTCCCACCAGGTGCACAGGTGATGAAGCGCGATGCCATGGTCCGCCAGGCGCTGGGTCGTTTCCGGGAAGATGCCGTAGTAGAAGATCACGGCCGTATGGGCGCAGGTGGCCCCGGTTTCACGGATCGCGTCCACGAAGCTGAGTTTCGATCCGCCATCGGTGGTCAGGTCTTCGACAAGAAGGACCCGCTGGCCTTCCGTCATCGCCCCTTCGATGCGGGCGTTGCGGCCATAGCCTTTGGGTTTCTTGCGGACGTAAGTCATCGGCAAGGCCAGCCGTTCGGCCACGAGGGCGGCGAAGGGGATGCCTGCGGTTTCGCCCCCGGCGATGTTGTCAAACGCCTCAAACCCTGCGTCGCGCAGGACGGTGACCGTCAGAAAATCCATCAACGCCGACCGGATGCGCGGGTAGCTGATCAGCTTGCGGCAGTCGATGTAGGTGGGTGACGGCAGGCCGGAGGCGAGGGTAAAGGGCGTCTCGGCGTTGAAGTGGACTGCCTTGATCTCCAGAAGCGCCCGCGCGGTGAGGCGGGCGATTTCATCCTTGGGCGGGAATGCGGCGGAGATCATGTCGGACCTTTCAGGAAGTACGAATTTTCGGCGAAAATTCGGGGCTTACGCGACGACGTGCCAGTGCACGGGGAAACCGGGTTGGAACACGGTCACGGGGCCAGGCTCGGCCTGGATCTTCTCGGGCCAGAGGCAAGGGTCTGCGCGCTTTTCCAGCGTAAGGGTCGCCGGGTTCACCGGCAGGCGGTAGAAGGCCGGGCCGTGCAGCGAGGCAAAGCCTTCCAGCCGGTCGATGGCACCCTCTTCCTCGAACACATGCGCCAGAAGGCTTAGGGTGTTGGTCGCGGTAAAGCAGCCGGCGCAGCCGCAGGAATGTTCTTTCAGCGCGTCGACATGCGGGGCGCTGTCGGTGCCAAGGAAATACCGCGGCGACCCCGAAGTAGCAGCCTTGCGCAGCGCCAGCCGGTGCTTTTCGCGCTTGGCCACCGGCAGGCAATAGTAATGCGGCCGGATGCCCCCGGCGAGGATGTGGTTGCGGTTCAGGATCAAGTGATGCGTGGTGATCGTGGCACCCAAGCTGTCGCCCCCGTCGGCGGCATAGGCAACACCTTCTTCGGTGGTGATATGCTCCATCACCACGCGCAACTCTGGCAGGCGGCGGCGCAAGGGGGCAAGGACAGTGTCGATGAACACGGCTTCCCGGTCGAAGATATCGACCTCAGCCGTCGTCACCTCGCCATGGGTGCACAGGGGCAGGCGATCTCGGCCATTTTCTCCAGGACCGGCATGACGCGTGCCAGATCGCGCACCCCGCCGTGGGAATTGGTGGTGGCCCCGGCCGGGTAGAGCTTGACCGCCGTCACCAGACCTGAGGCCGCCGCTGCCGCCACATCCGCAGGGTCAGTGCCTTCGGTCAAATACAGCGTCATCAGCGGCTGGAACGCAGCCCCCTCGGGCAAGGCGGAAAGGATCCGCTCGCGGTAGGCCAGCGCATCGCGGGCGGTGACTACCGGCGGCACCAGGTTCGGCATGATGATCGCGCGGGAAAAATGCCGGGTTGTTTCGGGCAGAACGGCCCGCAGCATCGCCCCGTCGCGCAAGTGCAGGTGCCAGTCGTCAGGGCGGCGGATGGTGATCTTTTGCATGAAAGCGGGGTAACGCAATCCGGACCTCATGGCCAGCCCCTTGCCGTGCTAAACCGATGGCCAGCCCCCGTTGCAGAAGCCCTTGATGCGCCCGATCCTTGCCCTCCTCCTTTCAGCCGCAACTGCCCTTGCCGATACCCCGCCCGGCACCTGCGAGACCCAGGCCAACATCCCCGAAATGGCGGACTGCCTGACCTACCACCTTGGCCTGGCCGAGCGGGAGCTTGGCAATGCGCTGAGCGACTTGCGCAGCCGTTTTCCGCAGACATCGACCCTTCTCGACCAATCGCAGGCAAGTTGGGCAAGCTATCGTGACGCGACCTGCTACTATGCCGCCGACCCAAGCGACTTTGCACGTGGGTCCGAGTCGATCCTGATCGAGTTGTCCTGCAAACGCACTGAAACCGAACGCCGCGCGGCCAGTTTGCGCGCGATGTTTACTGACTGACCCCGCGACCAGCCCCGAAAGGCCTGCCCATGCTGCGCTTCCTTTTGCCCGCCCTGTTCTTTCTGCCCATGCCGGTGCTGGCCCAGGACGTCGACTGTGCCAATGCGATGGCGCAACGTGACTTGAACATCTGCGCCGAGCAGGACTGGCAAGAGGCCGATGTCGGCCTGAACCGCGCCTACCAAGAGACTCTGGCGAAGATGAAGGCCATCGACGCCGACCTGCCCCCCGCTCTGCAAGGCGCCGAGACCGCCCTTCGCACCGCCCAGCGTGCCTGGATCACCTATCGGGATGCCCATTGCTCGGCTTCGGGCTTTCGGGTGCGGGGCGGTTCGGCCGAACCTTTGCTGATCTATGGCTGCCTGCGCCAGACGACCATCGACCGCACAGAAGAGCTGCTGGAGCTGACCGAGTTCTGACGGGCGTCAAGACAGGCGGTCTGACCGGCGTTACGGCCCGCGCGCTAGGGCTCTTCGCCGGTCAGTTCGGCCAAGCGCCTCGCAAAGCGCGGGGCGTTCAGCCGGGCGGTGACGGACCGGCAGATCATGATCTCGCGCAAGCGGTGGCCGCTCAGCCGGGCCGAGGACAGGATGGCGCGCAGGTAGCTGCCGTTCGACCGCCGCCCGCGCCAGAGCCAGGCGAAGTATTCGGCGGAAAACTTGCCATCCATAGCCGCTTCCAGAATGCGGTCCAGAACGCGCATTTCCCGCAACGTATCTTCCGTGCCCTCGCCGGTGTAGCGGGCGAAAAGGGGGGTCACCCAAGGGCGCTGGAATAGGGCCGCATGCATGGCGTCTGGCCGGTTCAGCGGGTCATGGATCAGCCAGACCCGGCTGGAGCTTTCCGTCATGTCGGGCGCATAGCCATAGCGGCTGCGAAAGTTGATGCGTCGGGCGATCTTGTGGCGCTCGTCCCAGCCGGCAAGGGCCGGGTCCAGCGTGGCGCGCGGGGCCACCAGCACCAGTTCCCTCGTCACCCAGGTGGACCTGCGCGGCTGGGGCGCCGGCGCGCCGCTC
>JAAUPC010000207.1 GCA_012036325.1 Paracoccaceae bacterium | reverse complement strand
GCCGGGCGGTCGGCGCGTCGGGGGAAAGCGGTTTGGCGAGCCAGCGGTCAAGCAGGCCCACGCCGACCCGCCCCCCCCGCCAGGAGAGCCGGATGGCGGCACCGGAGTCTTCCTCTTCGATGGTCAGCTGCAGGTCAGTGATCGGCCCATTGGCCACCACCGCCTGGGAAAGGGCCGACAGAAGGGTGATCACCTCAAACCCGTTGCAGCGCAGCAGAAGGTCCGCGGTCTGCACCTTGGCCTCGATGCCAAGGCTGGCAAGCCGCGCCACCAGCCCTTCGGCGAGGTCCGAGGCGCGGGTCTGGGGCAGCACCGTCGCCTCGCCCTGACCCGCCTCACGCGCCATGCCAAACTGGGTTACGGCCTGTGACAGGCGGGCGACTTCATCCTTGAGCGCGGCTTGCATCGGCGCGGGCAAGGCACCCTCTGGCAGCACCTCGACCAGGGTCGCGAGCGTGGCACTTGGGCGGCGCAGGCTGTCCAGCGCGCCTTCCAGCATCGCCTCACGCGCGGCCTCTTGCGCCATGTCGCCGGTGATGTCGCGCAAGGTCAGCACATAACCCGCCGCCCCGTCACCCAAAAGCCGCATGCGGGCGGCCAGCACCCGTGCCCCCGCAACCGTGGTGCACAAAAGGTCTGAAACGGCATCAGGGTCGGCGGTGGCCAGCAACCTGTCATAGGCATGCCGCAAGGGGGCGGCGTGCAGATAGTCGAAAAGCTTGCGGTCCAGCCCCGCTTCCAGCCCACCGCCGCGACCGGCCCCGATCACGTCAGCGGCGGGTGAGTTGTAAAAGACCAGCGCATGGTCGGCGGAACACAGGATCACGCCTGCAGGCACATCTGAAAGGAGCGCCTCAAGCCGGGCCTTTTCCGACCCCAGCTGCAGGGTTTCACGCGCCACAGCTTCGGCCAGGGCGGATCGCGTCTCGGCCAGGCTTTGGGCCGCGGCCTGCGCAGCGGGGGCAAGGTCGCCAAGGTAGCGGGCAATGGCGGCATCCAGATCGGCACTGACGTCGGAATGGGCGCGGGCGCGCAACGCGCCGGACAAGGTCTCGATCGGTTTGGCCACGTTCAGATCAAACAGATACCAGACCCCGGCCACCAGCCCCAAGGTGGCAAACCCCGCCAGCACACCGGCCTGCACGAACCCCTGCGCGGCGGAAGGGTCCTCAAGCCGCGCATAGCCCAGCCACAACCCGACGCAGACCGCCCCGATCACCGCAGCCGCCAGCCCTGCGAAGATCAACAGGACCCGCAGTCGAAGGGACAGGCGGGCCAGCATGGCGCTACACCCCCGCGCTTAACAGGCGACGCACTTCCTCGCGCAGGTCCTTCAACTCGAACGGTTTCGAGATGAAGCCATCCGCCCCCAGCGCCAAGCCCTTGCGCCGTTCGATGGCCGACCCGCGCGCCGTCATCATCAGCACCTTCACATCGGCCAATGACGGGTCCATGCGGATGCCTTCGCAGATCTCATAGCCCGAAACCTCGGGCAGCATGACGTCCAGAAGCACAAGGTCCGGATGGGTCAGCCGGATGCGCGGCAAGGCATCCGCCCCGCTGGCCACCCGGTCATGGTCATAGCCTTCGCGCGTCATCAAATAATCCAGCGCGACGGCGATGTTCTCTTCATCCTCTACCACAAGGACACGCGGTTTTCGGTCCATCTATCCCTCCCTGCAGGCAGCTTGCTGGAAACGGTCATCGGCAGTGGCGGGCAGCCATTCGGCCCCGGTCAATTCGCCCGCCTCGGTGATCTTTGCCCCCTCGACGATCAGCGCGTGGCGCTGGCCGGCGCAGTCGACGGCCATCAGCCCCTCGGTCATCCCGCCGGTCCGGGCAAAGCTGTAAAGCGTGACCATCCGCAAGTCGGCCTTTTGCGGATGGCTCAGCGTCTTGCGATGGTCGAGTGCTACAAAGCTGGTGGTTGCAGGGGCCAGAAAGCTCCACGGCCGGAAGGGCGAGGCTTCTTCCCGCTCGGCCACAACCTCGATCTCGGGGGGAAGTTGCGCGCTCATCCGGGGGAACCAATCGTATTCGCTCCACACGGTATAGCTGATCAGCGCCAACCCGGCCGAGGCGGGCACCAGCCAGCGCGGCAGGGCCGGGATCCAGCGCCGCAAAAGCCAGACCAGAAGGCCGGTGACAGCGGCGACGAAAAGGGCGGCGATCAGGTCAATGGCCATGGTGGCAAGGGGTCCTAGGTTCTGGCACCGCGGGACGATCCCACGGCGGATTGCATGGTGCGCACGACGACAAAGGCGTCGCGCAGGTGGCTGCGTTCGAAGTCCGACAGTTCCGACGGTGCGATGAAGTTGTCGGGTCGCTCGCCCGCCTTCACCCGCCGGGCCTGATGCTCCAGCCGGACCTCGGCGATCAGGTCATAGGCTTCGATCAGGTCGCGCGCGCCGCTGGGGCTGATGATCCCGGCCTCGGTCGCGGCCTCCAGCCGGGCGCGGGTGTTCGCCGCAGGAAGCTGCCCGATCAGCGCATAGACGCGGCCCAGATCCACCACCGGCACCACGCCGTTCATCTTGAGGTCGATATGGTTCTTGTGCTCACCCGACCGGATCGTGGCAAAACCGCGCAACAGGCCCAAGGGCGGCGTGTGCTTCAGACTGTTAGACACCATATGCGCCACGAAGATCGAATTCTTCGCCGCCATCTCCAGCACCTCGGCCTGCAGACCCGTGTAAAGCCCCACCGTCCCGCCGATCGGGCGCAGGTCGAACATGACGCTGGCCAGCATCTGCGCCATCGGGTCGGGGGTGGTCACCCAGCGCCGGAAATAGTCGCGCCAGACCGCAACCTTTTGCCGCCATTGCGGGTTTGTCGCCATCATGTCCCCCGGGCAATAGACATAGCCGCAGGCATCAAGGCCATCGCAGACGATCTTCGCCAGCTTGGCGAAATAGGCCATGTCCGCTTCGGTCGCGGCATCGTCGATCATCAGACAGTTGTCCTGATCGCTGACCCCGGTCTGTTCTTGCCGCCCCTGGCTGCCGCAGGCGAGCCACAGGTAGGGCACCGGCGCCGTCCCAGTTCCGCTTCGGCCATCGCCAGCAGACGGCGGGTCGCGGTATCGGCGATATCGGTGACCAGCCGGGTCACCACCTCATGCGCCGATCCGCCGCCAACCAGCTGCACCAGCAGTTGCGGGATCCGGGCGGTGTTTTCCGCCAGCTCTGCCACCGTCTGCGCCGTCGCCGCATCCCGCACCAGCAATGCCGAGGAAACCGCCTGAAACCGAACCAGGTCGGTCTGGGTTATCATGCCGACCAGCTTGCCATCATCGACCACTGGCAGATGGCCAATCCGGTGTTCCAGCATCCGGTTCAGCACGTCCGAGCCCAGACTGTCCGGCATCAGCACCATCGGGTCCCGAGCCATCACGGCGCTGACCGGGGCACCAGGGTCCAGCCCTTCGGCCAGCACCTTGTTGGTAAAATCCCGCGCGGTCACGATGCCGATCAGGCGATCCCCGTCCACCACCGCAAGGCAGGAGATATGCGCATCCCGCATGATCCCCGCCGCCGCGCGGATCGTCGCGCCCGGCCCCACGGAAATTGGCGCACGGGCGATCAGATCGCCGACCTTGCGGGTGGAAATGTCCGCCGCGCGGTTGTCAGTCTGCCGACCCCGGTGAAAGAACCGCTCAAACGCCGGATAGCTGGCGATCAGGCGGCGAAACTCAGCCTCAGGCAGCATCAGGATGTCCGCGCCTGAGGTGGCGCGTGCGGTGGTGACCGCGATCCCGTTGCGCATCAACCCACGCTCGCCAAAGCTGTTGCGCGGCCCAAGGATCGACACCAGACCGCCCGAAGGTTCCAGCACCTCAACCGACCCCTCAAGGATCAGGTAGATGCCCGTCATCGGCTCACCGGCGGAATAGATCACGGCGGTGTCGTCGTAATGCCTGCGGCTGAAAGAGGTGGCGACACGCGCCATCTCGTCCCGCGGCAGGCTGTCATAGGGGTGGACCGTCTCAAGAAAGGCCAGCAGCGCGCTTGTGTCCTCGTCCATCTCGCGCCCCCCTTCCCGAATGGTGCGCGCCCCCGGGTTTCCCCGGAGGCGCGGATTGCTTAGTGGGCCACAGCCTTGCCGGCACCTTTCGGCACGCGGATCGACTGGATCAGTTCCTGCACTTCGCGCGGCGGGGCCTTGGACATCGCCGAGACGATGTAGGCCGTTGCAAAGTTCAGAAGCGCGCCAACCGGACCGAAGGCCGCCGGAGAGATCCCCAGCCAATGGGCATCCGGCGTGTTCGGTAGCCAGTTGGTGCCGGGAATGAAGAACCAGCCCAGGTACATGAAGATGTAGATGGACGTGGACAACAGACCCACGATCATCCCCACGATGGCGCCTTCCTTGCCGACTTTCGTCGAGAAGATCCCCATCATAAGCACCGGGAAGATCGTCGCAGCCGCCAGACCGAAGGCCAGCGCCACCACCTGCGCGGCAAAGCCGGGCGGGTTCAGACCAAGCCAGGTCGCCAGCACGATGGCAAAGGCCATCGAGATGCGTGCGGCCAGAAGCTCGCCCTTTTCGCTGATGTCGGGACGCAGCGCGCCCTTGATCAGGTCGTGGCTGATGGCGGACGAGATCGCCAGCAGCAGGCCCGCAGCGGTCGACAGTGCGGCCGCAAGACCACCGGCAGCAACCAGCGCGATCACCCAGCCCGGAAGCTTGGCGATCTCGGGGTTCGCAAGCACCATGATGTCGTTGTTCACGGTGGTCAGTTCGTTGCCGACGATGCCCTGTGCGGACAGCGACTGGCCGCCCAGCATGGCCGCATCCAGCGCCGCCGTACGGGCGGTGGTGGCTTCGGCAACCGCAGCTTCCAGCGGTGCCTTGTCGGCATCGGCGGCGGCATCGGCCAGTGCCTTGTTCGCATCCGCCAGCGCCTTGTTGGCGTCAGCGACGGCTTTCGGCTCGTTGAAGTACTGGATCATCCCGTCGCCGTTCTTGTCTTCAAACTTCAGAAGACCGGTCTTTCCCAGTTCCGGATCCAGACCAGGTCCGGGTCGCTGTCGATTTCAGCAATCGAAAGCGCTGGCTTCGAGAAGGTCTCGCCGTCAATCGCACCCGGCCAGAAGGTGGTGGTGATGTTCAGACGCGCCATCGACCCGACCGCCGGGGCGACCGTGTAGAGAAGCGCGATGAACACCAGCGCCCAGCCAGCCGACGAACGGGCGTCGGAAACCTTGGGAACCGTGAAGAAGCGGATGATCACGTGCGGCAGACCCGCGGTGCCGATCATCAGCGACATGGTGACCAGGAACATGTTCAGCATGTTCGAGGTGTCGGCAGTGTAGGCGGTAAAGCCCAGATCCGTCACCACCTGGTCAAGCTTGTCCAGGAAGTAGGTCTCGCCCCCGGTCGGCGCATAGCTCCCGATCAGGCCAAGCTGCGGCACGAAGTTGCTGGTCAGGCTCAGCGAGATGAACATCGCCGGGATGGTGTAGGCGATGATCAGCACGACATACTGCGCCACCTGGGTGTAGGTGATGCCCTTCATGCCGCCGAACACCGCATAGGCGAACACCACCGCCGAACCGATCAGAAGGCCCGTCGTGGTCGACACTTCCAGGAAGCGCGCGAAGGTCACGCCCACGCCCACCATCTGCCCGATAACATAGGTGATCGAGATGACGAGAAGGCAGACCACGGCAACCATGCGAGCCGAGGTCGAGTAGAAGCGGTCGCCCACGAATTCCGGCACGGTGAACTTGCCGAACTTGCGCAGGTACGGTGCCAGCAGGAGTGCGAGCAGCACATAGCCGCCGGTCCAGCCCATCAGGAAGACCGAGTTGTTGTAGCCCCCGAAGGCGATGAGACCCGCCATCGAGATGAAGGATGCGGCGGACATCCAGTCAGCCGCCGTCGCCATGCCGTTGACCACCGGGCCGACGCCCTGGCCTGCGGCATAGAACTCCGCAGTTGATGCCGCGCGGGCCCAGAACGCGATGCCGAAGTAAAGCGCGAAGGACAGGCCGATGACGATGAGGTTAAGGGTAAACTGATCCATCTGGTTCTGCCCCCTTACTCTTCGACGCCGTGATCACGGTCGACCTTGTTCATCAGCTTCGCGTACACGAAGATGAGGATCAGGAAGACGTAGATCGCGCCGTTCTGTGCAAACCAGAAGCCCAGATCGGCGCCGCCGATGTGGATGCCCGAAAGCGCAGGCCGCAGAAGAATGCCAAGTCCGAACGAGCAGGCAAACCAGATCACGATCGAAATCAGGATGATCCGGACGTTTGCCGCCCAATAGGAATTGGCAGATGTTGTGTCCGCCATGTGTGCTACTCCCTTGTTTCGTTTTTTTCCGCCCTCCCCTCATGCGGGAACGACGGCCCCTCCCGTCAGGCTGAGACGCCGAGCCCACG
>JAAUPC010000206.1 GCA_012036325.1 Paracoccaceae bacterium | reverse complement strand
GTGCCGCATTGCCTTGGGACCACCCAGCTGGGCGCGTTTGAGTTCCGGTTCACTGACGCGGACGCGGGGACCGGCAAGTGCTCCCGCCGAAGTGGCGAGCTCCAGTCCCCCACATCGATGACCGCAGGCGAACTGAAGGCCGACCCGGCGCGACTGGCCGACGAAGCAGCCGCCGTGTCGATGTTCGGCGACAAACGGGTGATCCGTGTCGATGGCGCCGGTGACGAGTGCGTCGATGCGGTGCAGCTGTTGCTCAGCGGTCCGCTCGGCGATCCGGTGGTGATGACCGCCGGGCATCTGAAACGGTCAAAGCTGCTCGACCTCGCCGAAGCGGACCCGACCGTGGTGGTGGTCGTCGCGTGGGAGGCGGATGCCCGCGACTTTGCCAAATTGGCGATAGAGCTGTGCAGCGCGCATGGCCTCGATGCGACGCGCGAAGCGGCCGCGCGACTTGCCGACGCGCCTCCGGCGACCGGCTGGTGCTGTTGCGCGAAATCGAGAAGCTCGCGCTCTATCTCGATGCGGCACCGGAAACGCGGCAACGGCTGACGCCTGAGCATCTTGCCGTAGTCGGCGCAGGGATTTCGGACGATGACATCCAGCCGCTGGTCGAGGCGCTGGCGCGGCCGCAGCCGAGCGAGGTGATCGCCGCGCAATCGGCCCTGACCGATGCGCTAGTGCAGGTGGCGCTGGCCGCGGCCATCCACCTTCACCCGATCCCCAACCCGACCGAGGCTGAGCGGATCGCCGTTCTTGGCGTCGGCGGTTACGGCCGGGGGGAAATGGCCCCCCATTCCGACGTGGACCTTCTCTTCCTGACGCCGTGGAAGATCACGCCCTGGGCCGAAAGCGTCATCGAGACGATGCTGTATATCCTGTGGGACCTGAAGCTGAAGGTCGGCCATTCCAGCCGCACGGTGAAGGACTGCATCCGCCTGGGGCGTGAGGATATCACCATCCGCACCGCCCTTCTGGAACATCGCTTCATCGGCGGCCATGCCCCCCTTGCGGCGGAACTGGATGCAAAGCTTTGGTCCGACCTTTTCAAGAACTCCGGCCCGGAGTTCATCGAGGCGAAGCTGGCCGAACGCGCCGAACGCCACAAGCGGCAGGGCGGCCAGCGCTATGTTCTGGAACCGAACGTCAAGGAAGGCAAAGGCGGGTTGCGCGACCTGCAGACCCTCTACTGGATCGGCAAGTATCTGCACCGGGTGCCGTCCTCCGAAGGGCTGGTGGCGGCGGGCCTTCTTAGCCGCGAGGAGTTTGACACCTTCGCCCGCGCCGAGGATTTTCTCTGGGCCGCGCGTTGCCATCTGCACTATGTGACCGCCCGCCGCCACCGATGTCTTGACCTTCGACCTGCAGTCGAGGTGGCGTCTCGGATGGGCTACCGCGACAGTGCCGGGCGGCGGGCGGTGGAACATTTCATGCAGGACTACTTCCGTCAGGCGACCCGCGTCGGGGAACTGACCCGCATCTTCCTGACCGAGCTTGAAGCCCGCCATGCCAAGCGCGAGGCGAGCCTTTTCGGCATCTTCAAGCGCACCAAGCAGGTCAAACCCGGCTACAAGCTGGTGCAGGGCCGGATCGACGTGATCGACCCGAAGGCGTTTCTGGCCGACAAGCTGAACCTCCTCCGCGTTTTCGAAGAGGCGCTCAGGACGGGTTACCTTCTCCACCCCAACATCATGCGGCTATTGGCGGCGAACCTTGACCTGATCGACGAAGACATGCGCGACGACCCCGAAGCGCGGCGCATCTTCCTTGACCTTCTCTTGAAACACGGCAACCCGGAACGCAGCTTGCGCCGGATGAATGAACTTGGCGTCCTGGCCGCCTTCATCCCCGAATTCGAACCCATCGTCGCGATGATGCAGTTCAACGTCTATCACCACTACACGGTGGATGAGCATATCATCCAGACCATCAGCTGCCTTGCCCAGATCGAACGGGGGGAGCTTGTCGAAGAGCTTCCCGTCGCATCCGGCATCTTGAATGAGGGCGTGAACCGCCGGGTGATCTATGTCGCCCTTCTGCTGCACGACATCGGCAAGGGCCGGCCCGAAGACCATTCCATCCTCGGCGCGCAGATGGCCCGGCGGATCGCCCCCCGGCTGGGGCTAGACGCCGGAGGAATGCGAAACGGTCGAATGGCTGGTGCGCTATCACCTCCTCATGTCCGACATGGCGCAAAAGCGCGATATCGGCGACCCCCGCACCGTGCGTGACTTTGCCAAGGCGGTGAAGACCCGCAAGCGGCTGGACCTCCTCACCGTGCTGACGGTCTGCGACATCCGCGGCGTGGGGCCGGGGACCTGGAACAACTGGAAGGCCATGCTGCTGCGCCAGCTCTACAAGCAGACGGCCGAAGCGCTGGAAGGCGGGCTTGAAAGCGTCAACCGCGAAAACCGTAAGGATGACGCGACCAGCGCCCTGCGTGCCCGGCTGCCCGACTGGACCAAATCCGCGCTGGACCACGAGGTCAGCCGCCATTACCGGCCCTACTGGCAGGGCCTGTCCACCGATACACATCTTGTCTTCGCCCGCCTTCTGCAGGGCCTGGGCGACAATGAAATCCGCATCGACCTGCACCCCGACCCCGACCGCGACGCCACCCGCGCCTGCTTTGCCCTAGTAGACCATCCCGGCATCTTCAGCCGCCTTGCAGGCGCGCTGGCGCTGGTGGGGGCGAACGTCGTCGACGCGCGCACCTATACCTCAAAAGACGGCTACGCGACCGCCGTCTTCTGGGTCCAGGACATTGAGGGCAAGCCCTATGAGGTCAACCGCCTGCCCCGCCTGCGCGGCATGATCGACAAGACCCTGCGCGGCGAAGTTGTGGCGCGCGAAGCGCTGAAAGACCGCGACAAGCTGAAAAAGCGTGACCGCGAATTCCGCTTCCCGACCCATATCACCTTCGACAACGAAGGGTCGGAAATCTACACGATCATCGAGGTCGACACCCGCGACCGCCCCGGCCTCCTCTATGACCTGACCCGCACCCTTGCGGCCAACAACATCTACATCGCAAGCGCCGTGATCGCGACCTATGGCGCGCAGTGGTGGATACGTTCTATGTGAAAGACATGTTCGGCCTGAAACTGCACCAGAAGCCCAAGCAAGAGGCGCTGGACCGCAAGTTGCGCGCCGCCATCGCCGAAGGGGCCGAACGGGCGCAAGGCACGCCCGCATGAAGCCCGTCCGCATCGTCAAGGGCTTCCTGACCGTCGGCTTCTGGACCCTGATCAGCCGCGTCGCGGGCCTCGTGCGCGATATTTTCCTGGCGAAATACCTCGGCGACGGCCCGGTCGCGCAGGCCTTTGTCATCGCGCAATCCCTGCCCAACATGTTCCGCCGCTTCTTCGCCGAAGGGGCCTTCAACTTCGCCTTCGTCCCGATGTTCGCCAAGAAGGTCGAGGCGGGTGAAGACGCTGAGGGCTTCGCCCGTGACGCCTTCTGGGGCATGGCCGGGCTGCTGACGGTGTTCTCTATCCTGGCCATTCTGGGCATGCCCGTTCTCGTCCTGATGATGGCCTCGGGCTTTGCCGGGGATGAGCGGTTCAACCTTGCCGTCACCCTTGGCCAGATCGCCTTTCCCTATATCCTCTTCATCTCGCTGACGGCCCTTCTGTCGGGCATGCTGAACGCCGCCGGGCGCTTTGTCATCACCTCGGCGGTCGCCATCCTGTTGTCGGCCACGATGATCGCGGGCATGGTGCTGGCCAACCGCATGGGCTGGGACATGGGGACCACGCTGGCCTCGTCGGTCACCCTTTCGGGCATCCTGCAACTCCTGGTCACCTGGGCCGCCGTCCGCCATCTTGGCTACCGCCTGCCGTTCCGCTGGCCGGTCCTGACTCCGGAACTCAAGCGCCTTGCCATCATCGCCGCCCCTGCGGTGCTGGCGGGGGGTGTGGTGCAGATCAACCTGATCGTCGGGCGGCAAGTCGCCTCCATGACCGAAGGCGCCGTGGTCTGGCTTTACAACGCTGACCGCATCTATCAGCTACCCTTGGGCGTCGTCGGCATCGCCATCGGGATTGTCCTCTTGCCTGACCTGTCGCGCCGCCTGCGGGCAGGGGACGAAGAAGGCTCACGCGCGTCCTTCAACCGGGGGACAGAATTTGCGCTTCTCCTGACCCTGCCCGCCGCCGTGGCGCTGGTGGTGATCGCCTGGCCGATCATCAGCGTCCTTTTCCAACGCGGCGCCTATGGGGCTGAGGCGACGGCGAACACCGCACTTGCCCTTGCCGCCTATGGCGTGGGCCTGCCCGCCTTTGTGCTGCACAAGGTGCTGCAGCCCCTTTACTACGCGCGGGAAGACACCCGGTCGCCTTTCCGCTTTGCCCTCTGGTCGATGGTGGTGAACGCTGTCCTTGCGGTCGGACTGATGCCATTGATCGGCTTCATGGCCGCCGCGATTGCCACATCTGCCGCCGCCTGGACGATGGTCTGGCAGCTTTGGCGCGGGTCGCGCGCGATGGGCGACGCCGCCCGCTTTGATGACCGCTTCCGCTATCGCCTGCCCCGGATCATCGTGGCCTCAATCGTGATGGGGCTGGTCCTTTGGGGCCTGTCTCAGGTGCTGGCCGTGCCGCTGACCACCCCCGGCATCCGCACTGCCGCGCTTGGCGGCATGGTGCTGGCGGCGATGGTTGTCTACTTCGGCACGGTCCTCTTGATCGGCGGGATGAGCTGGGTGGAACTGCGCAGCGCGCTCCGCCGTCAGCGCTGACGCACCATCTGCATCACCCGGGCCCAGCCGCCCGGGCTGACCACGAAGGACAAAAGGAACCCGGTCACAAAGCCGGTCACATCGGCAACCCAGTCCCATGTGCCGCCAAACAGAACACCGAACACCAGCTGGAAGAACAAGAGCGCCCCGATCAGGCTGAAGGCGCGGTACTTGTTCGCCCCGCTGCGGGCAAGGTTGGTCCACAACAGGAAGGTAAAGGCCCCGATCAACCCATAGACTGCCGGATAAGCCCCGATCAGCGGTGCGCGCACGCCGGGGATCAGCAGACCATAGGCCAGCCCCCCGGCAAGTGCCGCCCCGAAGAACACCACCAGCACGCCCCACCAGCGGAAGATCTCTCCCACCATCTTGCCAAGGGCCAAGAGCAGCACCACGGCAAAAAGACCATGGGTAAAGTTGGCATGGATTAGCGGGTAGGACACCAGCCGTAAAAGCTCCGCATAGGGCTGCCCGCCAGTTTCCACCTGATAGCGCAGAAGCTCCGGGAACATCCCGAACCGCTCCACCGCCTGCAGCCGCCAGCTGATGCCACCGGCACCGCCGACCAGCCCCGCCTGTGCCAGCCCCAGCACCACTTCCATCGCAATCAAAGGCAGCGCCAGCACCCAGACGATCACCGGCAACGGGTTGATCGGCGTTGCATTATGGTCTGGCTGCATCTCGTCCCCCATGGCTTGGGGCAATTGACGCCCCAGCCCCCTTCGATTACGCGGGATCGGCAGCGATTTCCAGACCGGAGCCTGAGATGACCACCGCCTCCTCGGCCGTCCAAACGCCGACCCCGTTCAAACCCCGCATCTTCTCGGGCATTCAGCCCTCGGGCGGGCTGACGCTTGGCAACTACCTTGGTGCCCTGAAACGCTTTGTCGAAAAGCAGGATGAAGGGATCGAGACGATCTACTGCATGGTCGATCTCCATGCGATCACCGTCTGGCAGGACCCTGAGAAACTGCGCTACCAGACCCGCGAGGGCGCTGCGGCCTTCATCGCCGCCGGGCTTGATCCCGCGCGCTCGATCCTTTTCAACCAAAGCCAGGTCTCGGCCCATGCCGAGCTTGCCTGGATCTTCAACTGCGTCACGCGTCTGGGCTGGATGAACCGGATGACCCAGTTCAAGGACAAGACCGCCGGCAAGAACGCCGAGGCGGCGTCGCTTGGCCTATACGCATACCCCAGCCTGATGGCCGCCGACATCATGGTCTACCACGCCACGATGGTCCCGGTCGGCGAAGACCAGAAACAGCATCTGGAGCTGACCCGCGACATCGCGATCAAGTTCAACAATGACTATGGCGTGGATTTCTTCCCCGTCGTCGAACCCCTGATCGAAGGGGCCGCGACCCGCGTCATGTCCTTGCGCGACGGCACCAAGAAGATGTCGAAGTCCGACCCGTCGGATCAAAGCCGGATCAACCTGACCGACAGCGCCGACAACATCGCCGCCAAGATCCGCAAGGCCAAGACCGACCCGGAGCCTTTGCCGGAAACCGTGGAAGGCCTCAAAGACCGGCCCGAGGCGCGGAACCTCGTGAACATCTACGCAGCCCTTGCGGGCCACACCGTCGACCAGGTGATCCGCGACTATGCCGGCGCGCAGTTCGGCACCTTCAAGCCCGCGCTGGCCGATCTTGCCGTTGCCAAGCTGTCGCCGATCACGGCCGAGATGAACCGCCTGATGGCCGACCCGGGCGAGATTGACCGCATCCTCGGCCAAGGCGCCGACCGCGCCGATGCCATCGCCCAGCCGATCCTGGAACGGACGAAAGACATCGTCGGCATGATCCGCTCCCGCAAGGGCTAAGACCCAAGGCCAGCA
>JAAUPC010000205.1 GCA_012036325.1 Paracoccaceae bacterium | reverse complement strand
CCGGGGCGCCCCCCAGCTTTCCAGCGCCCGCAGATCAAGGTCCGCAACCGGGGTGCGCCCGGCCTCGAACCGGGCCAGTTGGCTTGCGGCCGAGATCCGCTCGGCGTTCAGGATCGGTGTCAGCCACAGCGCAGCGATCGCGATGACCGCAAGCGCCAGGACGATGTTGCCCTGACGGATCCGCGCCATCCAGCCATTGCCCCGCAGGACAGACGCGGCATAGACCGCGCCGTACAGGAAACCAAGCGCCGCGATCAGCGCCACAAACAGCCGCTCCGGCGTCCAGCCGTGCTGATCGACCCGCAGCCAGATCGCCCAGGCCGCAAGCGCCGCAACCACGGGCAGGATCAGCGCCATGCCTTGCGCGGCCCGCCGCAGAACCGGGCTGGATGAGGCTTCGGCATCGCTTTGGTCCACGGTGACCGACACCAGCGACACCCCGGCCGCAACCATGGTCAGCAGCAACAGCGTTGGCGAAAGCCCAATGAACAGTCCATCAAACCCCCGCAACGGCAGCGCGACGAGGAAAACGACCATCACCACGAGCACGGCCGGCAAAAGCAGGCGAAACAGCCGCAGCACCAGATAGGGCGACAAAAGGTCCGCCAATTCGTAAACCACCGCCATCGCCAGCCCCAAGGTTGCCCCGGTGACGACAGCCAAGACGATCCAGTATTCCATAAGATCGCCAACCACTGTGACGCCCACGATCAGCAGCACCGCATCAGACAGGTAGATCACCAGCCAGACCAGCCCGACAAAGGCCCATGCCGCGGCTGAGCGCACCACGATCGACCAGGCCTCCAGGAACAGCGCGCCGTAGTCGCGCCAGTTACCCCTTGCTCCGGCAATAAGGAACGGAACCGGCAGCACCGCCACCGTCATCAGGGCCAGGATCGCAAGCGGAGAGGAAACGAATCCATCCGGATCCGGATAACGCAGGCCCGCCAACCAGGTCAGTGCGGACACGGCAAGACCCAGTGCCAGGGCACGGGGCAAGGCCCGCCACAGGCCGATTGGTCCGGCCATCGTCAGAAGTGCTGCAAAGACCACCGTCACCAGCGCAAAAAGGATCAGTATCGATTGCTGGCCCAGCATTTCGCCTTCAGCCGCCTTGATCAGCACCCAAAACAGGACCCCGCCACAAGCACCGGTCAAGGCCAGCCGCCACCGGTCCGCCATCTGATCCGTCATGTGCCTCACCATCCTTTGACCCCAGCTGAATGTCGGCGCGAAGCTTAGGCCCTGACGCCGTCCCAAGCCAGAGCGGCATGCCCCAAGGGTCAGGATAAACCTACCCGGTTGCGCAATCGACCCGGTCCCGCAATGCTGAACAGCCCAGCAGAAAAGGACCCCGCCCATGCCCGATACGCAAATCATCCGCCCTTTGGTCGCGGCAGACGCAGCGGCATGGCGCCGCCTCTGGACCGGTTACCTTGCCTATTACGACACCACCGTGCCCGATGCGGTCTTCACCTCAACCTTCGCGCGGCTCCTTGGCCCGGACCCGCGGGATTTTCAGGGGCTGATCGCCACTGTGGACGGTCAGGCGGTGGGGCTGGTGCACTACCTTTTCCATCGCCACGCCTGGAAGATCGAAGAGGTCTGCTATCTGCAAGACTTGTATGTCGCCCCCGAAGCGCGCGGCACGGGCCTGGGGCGCAAGCTGATCGAAGCGGTCTATGCCGCCGCCGATGCTGCAGGCGCGCCTTCGGTTTACTGGCTGACTCAGGACTTCAACCACACCGCGCGCCAGCTTTATGACCGTATCGGCAAGGTTACCCCCTTCATCCGCTACAGTCGCGCGTAACGGGCTACTTCTGCAGCGTTTTCAGATGCTCGGCCAGTTGCATCAACCGCTGCGGGGTGGGCGTGGCGATCCCGTCGCCCCCGTCATAGGGCATCAAATCGCCCTGCAAAAGCGGCCCGAACTGCGGCATAGCAGATGCGCTGTCGCGTCCGGTGTAGCCATAGATCTTGGCCATCACCCGCGTGCCGGGGAAGGCGCCGCCATTGCGCGCCGACAGTTGGGTCAGGTCCGCCGGGCGCCTGGCAAGCCCTTCCGCCCCGGGCCCGTCGCCCGTTCCCGACGTACCGTGGCAGGCTGAGCAATAGGTCGCGAAATCCTCAGCTCCAGTCGGCACCTTTTCCTCCACGCAGGCACCCAGGGCCAGCGGCAGCAGCATCCAACGAAAGCGCTTCATCGCAATCCCCCTTCCGGTCACTCCACCTGGCCCTGTGCCAGCCGGACCACCCGGTCCATCCGGCCTGCAAGCTCCATGTTATGCGTGGCGATCAGGGCTGACAGCCCCGTCTCGCGCACCAGCGCCATCAACACGCCAAACACCTGGTCCGAGGTTGCGGGGTCAAGGTTTCCCGTCGGCTCATCGGCAAGAAGGAGCTTCGGCCCATTGGCCAAGGCCCGGCAGAAGGCCACTCGCTGCTGTTCGCCGCCCGAAAGTGCGGCTGGCCGGTGATCGGCCCGCGCGGCCACCCCGACGCGGCCCAGAAGGTCGCGCGCCCATGCTTCGGCTTGCGGTTTTGGCACCCCATTGGCCAGTTGCGGGATGACCACGTTCTCCAGCGCGCTGAATTCCGGCAAAAGGTGGTGGAACTGGTAGATGAACCCCACCTCCGCCCGCCGCGCCTCTGTCCGCGCGCGGTCGTTCAGCCCATTCATCTGCCGCCCGTCCAGCTGCACCGTGCCCGCGTCGGCTACATCCAAAAGGCCCGCGATGTGCAGCAAGGTGGATTTCCCGGCACCCGAAGGGGCGACCAGCGCCACAACCTCACCCCGGCCCACGGTGACCGTGGCCCCGCGCAGCACCACGACTTCCGAAGGCTTGCCCCGGTTGTAGCCCTTGGTGATCCCTTCCAGCGCCAGCATGACGTCACTCATAGCGCAGCGCCTCCACCGGGTTCATCCGCGCGGCCCGGCGGGCGGGGAAGATGGTGACGATGAAGGACAGCCCCAGCGACAAGGCGACCGCCGACATCACGTCCTTCAGCTGCAGCTTTGCTGGCAGTGCGTAGATCCCCCGGATCGAAGGGTCCCAGACATCCGCCCCGTTGACCCAGTTGATCGCGCTCATGATCGCATCAATGTTCAGCGCGGTCAGGCAGCCAAGCGCCACCCCCGCCAGCGTGCCCAAGATCCCGGTAAACGCGCCGCAGATGAAGAACACCCGCAGGACCGACCCCTCGGTCAGCCCCATCGTCCGCAGGATGCCGATGTCACGCCCCTTGTTTTTCACCAGCATGATCAAGCCGCTGACGATGTTCATCGCTGCGATCAGCACGAGGACTGACAGGATCACGAACATCACGTTGTCTTCGATATCCAGCGCCCGCAGGAAGGCGCCCGAACTGTCCTTCCATGTCCACAAGAGCGCCGACGGCCCCGCCGCATTCAGGATCGGCAAGCCGTAGCTTTCCACCGCATCGGGGTTATCGACCATCACCTCGATCTCATCCGCCAGCCCTTCCTTGTTGAAAAAGGCCTGCGCTTCGATGAAGGGCATGTAGATGCGGGTCGTATCAATATCATAGCGCCCGGCGGTGAAGATGTAGACCACCTCATAGGCCTTGACGCGCGGGCTGGTGCCCATTGCGGTCTTGACGCCACCGGGGGCAATCAGCCGGACCCTGTCGCCCACGGTGACGCCCAGCTCGCGCGCGACGCCCGAACCAAGCGCGATACCTTCCGGAAAGCGCGCTAGATCACCGATTGCCTCTGCCCCCGTACCGACCCGCGGGATCGACGCCAGAGCTTCGGGCGCAAGGCCGTAGACCTCGGCACCGGTCGTCCGCTCGCCGTCTGTTACCATCAGCTTGCCACGGATCAGGGGGGCCGCTCGGGTGACACCGGGCACCTCCATAAGCGTCTTTGCCATCGCATCCGCCGTCGTGAAGCCGCGCACGAATTGGCCGTCCGTGCCCACCTCCCCCGCCGAATAGACCGTCACATGGGCATTCGCACCCAGGATCGTATCCACGAATTCCGCCCGGAACCCGGCGCGCACCGCCAGCGTCAGGATAAGCGCGAAGACTGCCAGCGTGATGCCGATAAGGCTGATCCACGTCATGATGCTGACACCGCCTTCAGCGCGCCGGGCGCGGAGGTATCGCCAGGCAATCATGAACTCAAAGCCCGAGAAGGGTGCCGTTTTCGCTGCCATCTGCCTACGCCCGATTTCTGGTCTTGTTATTGCGGCAGAACCTGCGGGACTGGCGGCGAAAGGTCAAGGCACAGGGTCGTGCCCGACGCTTCCCCGCCGCCGCACCAAAATCCCTAAGCAAGGATTCTGGCAAAAATCTTTCTCAAAACATGTGACCGCTATCGCGCCGCCCAAAGCAGCCCGCGCTTCATCAATTCGGCGGCTGGGCCGTGGTCAATCACATTGGCCTGATGCCCCAGGGCATTGTAGTAAACCCGCCCCTGCCCCCAGAACTTGGTGAAAACCACCGGCATCGCCACCGGCCCATTCGCCGCATGCGGGCCATCGACCACCGGAAAATCGCAGACCGCATGCACTTTCACCGCTGGGTCGACGTGCAGGTAATACTGTTCGGTCTTCACGCCGAAATCGCCCACCCCCGCCACCAGCGGGTCGTCCGACACCATCCGCACGCTATACTCCACCCCGTCATTGCCGGGATGCGCCACCCATTGCGCGCCGGTCATGAACTGCCAGTCCACGGTCTCGCGGAAGGCGTCGCACATGCCGCCGTGGCAGCCCGCAATCCCCACCCCTGCCGCCACCGCCGCGCAGCGTTCAGCGCCTGCTCCTTGCCGATCTTGGCCATCGTCCAGACCGGCACGATCAGCGACAGGTCGGCCAGCGCCCCGGCGTCATCGAAACAGGCCAGCGTGTCGGTGACCGTGACTTCCATCCCAGCCGCGCGCAGCCAACCCGCAAAAAGCGCCGCCACACGGTCCGGCTCGTGCCCCTCCCATCCACCCCAGGTGATCAGTGCCTTCGCCATCCCGCCGCCCCCTCTTGTTGGGGATACGCTAGAAAGCCCGGGCCTTGGGGTCAATGGGTGGCGGAGAGGTATGGTTTGTCATACCCAATGTTAAAGATCTTTGACTCCATGTCTGCCATCCGCTACGTGGTGCCAAAGTGATGAGGTGCCCGATGTCCTATGGCGAACGCGATGCAACAACCGGTCTGATCACTTCGCTGATTGTGATCTGCCTCTTGTTCTGGCTTCTGTCCAAACAGCATGCAGCTGGTGAGTTCTCTGGCCCCGACGGGTTGCAGGTCTGGGCGCAGTCGGTCCTGCTACTGATCTGCGCCTCGATCGGGATCGCCATCCTGGTCGCCATCGTCTTCCATGTCGCCTACACCGGCCTGACCGGGGAAAAGACCGATGACCGCCGGGATGAGCGTGACCGTGACATTGACCGGCGGTCTTTGACGTGGGCCTGGTATCTCCTGTCGCTGGGCCTCTTGGGCGTCATCATCAAGCTTGCCTTGGGCGGCAGCGCTTTTGCCGCGATGAACCAGGTTCTGGCCCTGTGCATTCTGTCGGAAGCCTTCAGGGATGCCACAAAACTTGTCCTCTACCGGCGTGGGGCCTGATCGGTGCCGCGTCTCGAAAACCGCATCCGGCGCCTGCGGTTCGACGCTGGTGAGATGACCCAGAAAGACCTTGCTGACCGGGTTGGCGTTACCCGTCAGACCATTCTTGCCATCGAGAACGGCAAGTATTCCCCGACCCTTGACCTTGCCTTCCGTATCGCCCGCACCTTTGGCGTCGGACTGGATGAGGTTTTCACCTTCCACGACGACTGACATCGTCCCAAGCCCAAGGATTCCCATGCTCCGCACGTTTTCGCGGCCGGTCCCGCTTGTCCTCTTGCTGGCCCTCCTCAGCTTCATCCCGGTCCTGACCGCTGTCATCAACACAGCGCAAATCCCGACCGGCACCTATCCGCCTGACAGCGCCCATCTGGCCGTGGCTCCGGTGTCGTGGTTCCTGCACGTCCTTGCCGGGGCCGCCTTCGGCATCAGCGGTCCGGTGAACTTCGTGCTGGCCCTCCGCCGCCGCTTTGGCCGGCTGCACCGGGTGACGGGCCGCATCTTCTTTCTCTCGGCGCTGGTGCTTGGTGGCTCGGCGCTCATCATCTTGGCCTCGGTCGAACCGCAGCGCACCCCGATCGTCGACATCGCCCGCGGGGTGTTCGGGATGGCGCTTCTGGTGGCGGTTGCCAAGGCCATGGCCGCGATCCGGCGGCGCGACATTGCCGGTCACCGCGCCTGGGTGATCCGCGCCTATGCCATTGGCATGGGGCTTGGCACGGTCGCGCTAGTGTTCTTTCCGATCTATCTGGTCACGGGTTCCGCCCCGGCGGGGGCTGCTGCCGACCTGCTGTTCGCGGCCAGCTGGTCGATCAACATCGGCATTGCCGAATGGGTCATCTACAAAACTTCCACCGCAAAGCACTGTATCCCTTCATGAAAATCGCAAGCTACACCCGCTACGGCGGCCCCGACACCATGCGTCTTTCCGATGCCCCGATCCCTGCGCCCCGCGCAGGGGAGGTATTGGTCCGCGTCCATGCCGCCCCGGTGACTGCTGGTGATGCCCGCCTTCGGTCTGGCCGGGTGCCGCG
>JAAUPC010000204.1 GCA_012036325.1 Paracoccaceae bacterium | reverse complement strand
CCGGCGCATCGGCCAGAAGCGCGCGGGCGATGGCGATGCGCTGGCGCTGGCCGCCCGAAAGGCCCGACCCGCGCGGCCCAGCGGGGGTGTCAAGGCCAAGCGGCAGGGGGGCGGTGAAGCCCGAAACCTCGGCGTCATTCAGCGCGGCGGTCAGGCGGGAGGGGTTTACATCCGTGCGCCCCAGAAGCAGGTTTTCACGCAGCGTCTCATCAAAGAGGGCTGCGTCCTGGCTGACCGAGGCGAGAAGCGCGCGTTGATCAGAAAGGCTCAGCTCCCGGACATCGACGCCGCCAATCAGGATGCGGCCCGACTGCGGCTCAATCAGGGCCGAGATCAACTGGAAGACCGTGGATTTGCCCGCACCGGAACTGCCGACAAGGGCGGTGACGCGGCCCGCCTCAGCCGTGAATGTCAGCCCGTTCAGGACCGGGCGGTCGGGGTAGGTGAAATGCACATCCTCAAACCGGATTTACGGCGCGCCGGGGGCAGGGAGCGCGCGGCTGACGGCAAGGCGGTTGCCGGTGGGCTGCGCGTCCATCAGGGTAAAGATCCGCTCAAGGCTGGCCTCAGCCACCTGCCAGAGGCCGGCAAGGTCACCAAGCCGGCGGATGGGCTGGAAGGTCAGGGCCATCGCGGTGAAGAAGGCCATGAATTCGCCGGTGGTGCGGGTGCCTTCGGCGACTTCACGCCCGCCAAGCATCAAGACGGCGAAGAAGCCGACCCCGGTGACCACATCGACCAGCCCCGGCATGGCGGCGCGGCCCAGTGCGGATTTCACCTCAGCCCGGATGATGCGCTGGATGATCGCCTGGAAGCGCGAGGATTGGTATTCCTCCATCCGGTTGAGCTTGACGGCCTGGATGCCGTGGAAAATCTCATCCAGCCGGGTGGCGCGCAGGCCGGATTGTTCCCGCATGTGCAGCGTCTTGCGGCGGATATAGCGCGCAAGGCCGAGGGCGGGCAGGAGGAGAAGCGGCGTGCCAACCAGTGCTGCTGCCGTCCAGACCGGGTCAATCGACAGGGCCACGGCAAATAGGCCAAGAAGCGCCACCAGATCACGGCCGACGCCCGCGACCACCATCGTCGCCGCCCCTTGCGCCGCCATCGTGTCGCCCTGGACGCGGTCAATCAGCTGCCCGGGTGAGTTTTCCTGAAAGAAGCTGGCGTCCAGTGTCAGAAGGTGGCGCAGAAGGTCCACCTGCATCTGCCCGGCCGCCGCTTGATTGACCTTGGTCATCAGCCAACGGTTCAGGACCGACGTGGTCGCCCGCAAAACGAACAGCCCTAGGATCGCTAGCCCCACCCAGATCAACGCATCGCCGCCGCCGGGGGCGAAGACCTGATCGAACAAAGGCTCGATCATGTAGCTGAGGAGGCCAAGCGTTGACCCTTCAATCGCCATCAAGACGAAGGCCAGCACCAGAAGCCCGGCATGCGGCCTGAGGTAGCTTTGCCAGAAGCGCTGGAAAAGCTCGCGGCTTTGGTAGGGGCGGGTGGGCTGCAAGGGGCAGGGGCCTTTCGGGGGTCTTCGCGGCGGTGTAGCCGGAAAGGCGGGATGTCTCAAGCAGGGGTGCGGTGACTTGGCCCGCACCCGGCGGATTGACGGGGGCCGCGCGCAAGCCTAGCCATGGCGGGCAACTGAAGGAGAGACGCATGAGCCTTGCCCACGGCCGCCCCTATCTGGCCATTCCCGGCCCCTCGGTCATCCCGGACCGGGTGCTGCGCGCGATGCACCAAGGCTCGCCCAACATCTATGAGGGTCACCTGATCGAGATGGTTGCCAGCCTGTGGCCCGACCTGCGGATGGTGGCGGGGACCACGGGCCATGTGGCGATGTATATCGGCAATGGCCATGCGGGCTGGGAGGCGGCGAATGCCAACATGTTCAGCCGAGGCGACAAGGCGCTGGTGCTGGCGGTGGGGCAGTTTGGCCTCAGCTGGGCCAATTCGGCCCGGGCGATGGGGGTCGAGGTTGAGGTGCTGGATTTCGGCAAGTCGACCCCGGTGGACATGGGGCAAGTTGAGGCCGCCTTGCGCGCCGATACCGGGCACCGGATCAAGGCGGTGTTGACGACGCATGTCGACACGGCAAGTTCGATCAAGACCGATATCCCGGCGTTGCGGGCAACGATGGATGCGGCGGGGCATCCGGCGCTGTTGGCCGTCGATTGCATCGCGAGCCTGGGTTGCGATGAGTTTCGGATGGACGACTGGGGCGTCGATGTGATGGTCGCCGCCTGCCAGAAGGGGTTGATGACGCCGCCGGGCATGGCCTTTGTCTGGTTCTCAGAGGCCGCAAGGCAGCGATGTGCAGGGTCGGACCTTGCCACCCCCTACTGGGCCTGGGGGCCAAGGGCGGAACCGGTGGAGTTCTGGCAGATCTGGGACGGCACTGCGCCCACCAGCCACCTTTACGGCTTGCGCGAAGCGCTGGACATGTTGCGCGAGGAAGGCATGCCGCAGGTCTGGCAGCGCCATCACACGCTGGCGGGTGCGGTCTGGGCCGCGTTTGACGCCTGGGGTGCGGGAAACCCCGCTATCGGGATGAACGTGGCCAATGCTGTGGATCGCGGCTGGTCGGTGACAGCCACCCGCTTTGGCGCGCCCCATGCCACGCGGTTGCGCGAATGGTGTGAACAGCAAGGCCGGGGTCACTGCTTGGCATTGGGCTTGGCATGGCGCCTTCGACCGACCCCGCCTACCATGGTTTTCTGCGGGTGGCGCATATGGGCCATGTGAATGCCCATATGACCCTTGGCGCGCTTGCGGTGATGGAGGCGGGGATGGTTGCCCTGGGCATTCCGCATGGGCCGGGGGCGCTGGCTGCGGCCACGCAGGTGGTGGCGAAAGGGGCCTGATGGGCTGGTTTCAGACCCGCGCGCTGGAACCGGGGGTCTTTGGGACCCATGAACCCGCCGTGGCCGAGATGTTCCGCGCGGCGATGGTCACTGTCCGGGGCCGCGACCGGGATCTGCAGTTTGACTTCGGCTGTGGCCTGTCACCCTTGCGCCCGGCGCTGCCTTTGTCCGGTGGGCCGGTCGTGGCGGTGGCAAGCCATGCCCATGTGGACCACATTGGCGGGTTCCATGAGTTTTCCGACCGTTTGGGGCACGCCTCGGAAGCGGCGGGATTTTCCGGCTTGCCGGGGGTCGAAACTTTTGCCGACGAATTCCGTGGCTGGCCCGACCTAGTCTCACACCCGCCCGCGCCGGGGTGGAGCGTGGCCGGTTGGCACTTGCCCCCCGCGCCCCTGACGGGAACCTTGGCGGAGGGTGACAGGATCGACCTTGGCGAAAGGCAGTTCACTGTCCTGCATCTGGCTGGCCATTCGCCGGGCGGGATTGGCCTTCTGGATGAGGCCGATGGCCTCTTCCTCTCTGGCGATGCGATCTATGACGATGATATTCTTGATGATCTGCCGGGGGCCTCGATCCCGGACTATGTCAGGACGATGGACCGCCTGCGCCAGCTTGACTGCCGTATGGTCATCGGCGGCCACGGGCCAGAGATGACCCGCGCCCGAATGGTTGCAATTGCCGAAGGTTATCTGAGGAAGCGCGGCTGACCCTTAGCCGCCATTCGCGGCCAGCCAGTCGGTCATCCACTTGATCTCGGCCTCTTGCGCGGCGATCACGCTTTCGGCGAATTTGCGCACTTCGGGGTCGGTGCCGTGGTCCAGCACGATCCGCGCCATATCCACTGCGCCTTGGTGATGCGGGATCATGCCCCTGACGAAATCGACATCCGCGTTGCCGGTGAAGTCGATCGCCATGCCTTTGTGCATCGCGTCATTCGCGGCGATGAAGGCTTGGGTGGCGAGTGTCGCGTCCGTCAGGGCAGCCATCGAATGACCCTCGTGGCCAGTGGTCGCCTCTTGCGCCAGGGCGGGAAAGGCAAGGGCCAGACAGGCGGCAAGGATCGGGGTCAGGCGGGGCATCGGGATCTCCATCGAAGGCGTCACCCGATACCTGAACCTGCGTTCTGGTCGTGAAAAGTCATTTCGCCGTGAGGCTGCCACTTTGCAAGGCAGTGTGCGAGGGTGTTGCCTACCTTGTGCGCCTGTGGCCCGGTCCCGGGGCTTTTCCCCGGGAGAGGGCAACGCTATGCTGGGGCTGTGGAAAACCAAGGGACAAGCGTGGGCAAGGTGGAAAAGCGGGGCAGACGCCCGGTGGTGGGGATCATCGGGAACAGCTATATGCTGAACGACCACTACCCGGTGCATTCCGGCGGGACGATGAACTCTGTTGCCGTGGCCGAGGTGGCGGGTTGCCTGCCCCTTATCATCCCCTCGGACCCGCGGCTGGTGTCGGTGGATGACCTTCTGGACCTGTGTGACGGGTTCCTTCTGACCGGGGGTCGCCCCAACGTTCACCCCAGCGAATATGGCGAGGATGAAACCCCCGCGCATGGCTGCTTTGACCGCTGCCGCGATGCGATCACGCTGCCCCTGATCCGCGCCTGTGTGGACCGGGGCCAGCCGTTTTTGGGCATTTGCCGGGGGTTTCAGGAGGTGAATGTGGCCATGGGTGGCACGCTTTACCCCGAAATCCGCGATCTGCCGGGCCGAATGAACCACCGCATGCCGCCAGAGGGCACGCTTGAGGAACAGTTCGCGCTGCGCCACCCCGTCAGCTTTTCGGATGGCGGCCCGTTTCACCGGCTGATGGGCGCGCGAGAGGTCATGACCAACACGCTGCATGGTCAGGGCATCGCCCGGCCCGCGCCGCGCGTGGTGATCGACGGTGTCGCCCCCGACGGCACGCCCGAGGCGATTTTTGTCGAGGGGGCGCCCGGCTTTACCCTGGCCGTCCAGTGGCACCCGGAATGGAACGCGGCGAATGACCCGGTGTCGCGCCCGCTGTTTCAGGCCTTTGGGGCCGCCGTGGCCGCCTGGGCCAACCGCTGCATGCCTGCCGAACGGATTAAAGCGGCCGCAGCTTCAGCCGGGTGATCCGGTTTTCCCGGCGCTGGACCACCTCGAACCGGAAGCCGTGAAAGCTGAAGACCTGGCCTTCGTTCGGGATCATCTGCGCTTCGTGGATGACAAGGCCCGCAATCGTGTTCGCCTCATCATCGGGCAGGCGCCAGTCGGTGGCGCGGTTCAGGTCGCGGATCGTCATCGCGCCGTCAATCAGATAGGCCCCATCCTCGGTCCGGCTGAGGTGGGAATCCTTCAGGACCACGTCGAATTCATCAGTGATGTCGCCGACGATTTCCTCAAGGATATCTTCCAGCGTGATCAGCCCTTGCAGGGTGCCATATTCATCGACGACCAGCGCGAAATGGGTGCGGCGGGCAAGGAATTCGCGCATCTGTTCGTCAAGGCTGGTGGTGTCGGGGATGAAGTAGGGCTTCATCGCCACTTTCACGATGTCCAGCTTCTCGATCCCTTCGACGGACCCCTCTTCACCCCGCACCAGACGGTCCACTTCCCGCAAGAGGTCTTTCGCATGAACGACACCGAGGATGTTGTCATCGCTGTCGCGAAAGATCGGCAGGCGGGTGTGCGGTGAAGCGAGGACGCGGGTGATGATCTCGCCGGGCGGCAGGTTGGCATCGATCATCTCGATCTGGCGGCGGTGGCGCATGATCTCGTCCACCGTGCGGTGCGACAGGTCGAGGGCACCCAAGAGGCGGTCACGGTCCTCTTTCTCCACCGCGCCTTCGGAATGGCCAAGGGCGATGGCCCCGGCGATTTCCTCCCGCAAGGCCAGCATTTCGCCCCCGGGGTTGGGGCGCAAACCGACCAGCCGCAGGATGTTGCTGACCATAAACCGCACCACGCCGATGACAGGCGCAAAGATCACGATCAGCACCCGGATCACCGGGGCCACCCGCGCAGCGACTGCTTCAGGAAAGGTGATGGCTATGGTCTTGGGCATCACTTCGCCGAAGACCAGCACCAGCGCGGTCATGATCAGGGTGGCAAAGGCCACGCCGCTATCGCCGAACATCCGCGTCAACAGGGCTGTGGCCAGCGACGCCGCCAGGATGTTGACGATGTTGTTGCCCAACAGGAGGGCACCGATCATCCTCTCCCGGTCTTCGGTGACCTTCATCGCGCTGACTGCCCCGCGTGAGCCCCTGTCGGCCTGCGCCTTCAGCTTGGACCGGGAGGAGGCGGTCAGCGCGGTTTCTGACCCCGAAAAGAAGGCCGACATGACCAAAAGCGCCAGAATGGCGGCGGCGGTCAGCCAGAAGGCGGTGTCGAGGGCAGAGGAAGAGGCGGCGTCCATCGGGTTTTCCAGTATTTGCGGGTCAGGCTTTGCTTGCCAAAGGGGGGCGGGCCAAAGGGTGATGGGTCAGGACCAGCTTTTGCAGGTGGTCGTCAAGCACGTGGGTGTAAATCTCGGTCGTGGCGACATCGGCATGGCCAAGTAGCGTCTGGATCACCCGAAGGTCCGCCCCACCCGCCAGAAGATGCGTGGCAAAGGCGTGGCGCAGGACATGCGGCGTGACGCGGGCGGGCGACAGGCCTGCAAGCACGGCGATGTCCTTGAGCATCAGGTGAAAATGCTGCCGGGTCATGTGACCTTCGCGCCCGTCGCCGGGGAACAGGAACTTTGACACCGGCTGCCCGGCCAGGCGAGCCGCCGCATCCTCGGCGTCGCGGCAGGCCA
>JAAUPC010000203.1 GCA_012036325.1 Paracoccaceae bacterium | reverse complement strand
ATGGCCGCCCGCGCGCCATAGCCTTTCAGGCCCACCATCTCCAGCGCTTCGGCCACGGCCTTGGCCTTTTCGGTCGCGGACCGCGGGTCCTTGCGCAGACCGAACCCCCACGTTTTCCGCCACGCTCATATGCGGGAAGATCGCATAACTTTGGAACACCATGTTCGTCGGCCGCACGTTGGCCGGCACCCCGGCCATCGACTTGCCGTCGATCATCACCACGCCCGAGGAGATATCCTCAAACCCCGCAATGGTGCGCAGAAGCGTGGTCTTGCCGCAGCCTGAAGGACCCAAAAGCGAGAAGAACTCCCCCGCCTTGATGGTGCCGTTGATCCCGCGAAGCGCGTGATAGTCGCCATAATACTTATGGACGTCCTTGAATTCGATCATCGTTGGGCGGTCGTCGCTTGCGGTCACAGGAAGCCTCCGGAATCTTTGCCACCCGCCTTGGCGATGCCACGGCGGCGCATGTACTCGGCAAAGCCAAGCAGGATGATCGAGAAAAGGACCAGCACCGTCCCCAGCGCCAGCATCGATGGCACTTTGGCGGGGAAACGGAACTGGCCGAAGATATAGACAGACAGGATCGGCTGGCCCGAGCCAAGGAAGTTCGCGATGATGAATTCATCGAACGAGATGGTGAAGCAGATCAGGAAGCTGGCCATGATCCCCGGCATCACCAGTGGCAGCACGATCAGCCGGAAGGTGGACAGCGGGGTTTCCCCAAGATCAAGGGCGGCTTCTTCCAGCGATCGGTCCAAGGACTGGAAGGCCGAGGTCAGGATTGCCACCGCAAAGGGCGTACAGATCAGCACCTGGCCAAGGATCACCGTGAACAGGGACAAGGGAATGCCGATCGACAACAGCACCACCAGAAGCGCCATCGCCACGATCATTTCTGGCAGGACCAGCGGCAGCATGACCATGCCAAGGATCGGCCCCTTGCCCGGGAACCGGTAGCGGACCGAGGCACGGGCGGCAAAGATCCCGAGGACGGTGGAGATCGAGGCAACCGACAGCGCGATGATCAGGCTGTTCTTGGCCGCATTGCGCAGGTTCTGGTCGGCGGCCATCTCGGCGAACCACTGGGTGGTGAAGCCTTGCAGCGGGAAGGCGACGACCCGGCTGTCGTTGAAGGCAAAGATCGGCAGCAAAAGGATTGGGCCGTAGAGAAACAGGAGGTAGAAGAGCGTATAGCTGCGCAGGAAGGGTGCGTTCTTCATTTCTGCCCCCCAATGAAGCGGCGGTTGAGCAGGACAAAGACCACGCTGACAATCCCCACCATCAGCATTGACGCCACCGCGAAGGCCGAGCCTTGTGCGAAGTTGGCCAGCTTCAGAAGCTGTGTTTCGATCAGGTTGGCGATCATCGGCTCTTTCCCGTCACCGACGAGTTCGGGCGTCACATAGTCGCCCACCGTCGGGATGAAGACGATCAGCGCCGCCGCGATCACGCCGGGCATCGACAGGGGCAGCGTAACCCGCAGGAAGGTGCTCCAGCGGCTTTCACCCAGGTCCTGACCCGCCTCAAGCAGGCTGCGGTCCACCTTTTCCAGGCTGACAAAGATCGGCAGCACCGCAAAGGGCGCGTATGCATGGGCCAGCACGATGATGATCGACAGGATCGAATAGCTGGCGATGTTCAGCTGCGTGTCCATGAAGCCCAGCGACATCAAGGTGCTGTCCACCACCCCGTCATAGCCAAGGATCACGAACCACAGGCTGACGCGGATGATGTAGCTGGTCCAGAACGGGATGGTGATCAGGAACAGCCAAAGGCTTTTGCGTTCTGGCTTCACATGGAAGCTGACGAAATAGGCAACGGGATAGGCCAGCATCACCGTGATGAAGGTCACGGTCAGCGCCACCAGCAGCGATTTCAGCATGATGTAGCCGTAGACCGGGCGTGACCACAACTCGGCGTAGTTTTCGCCGGTGATCGGCAAGGACACGTTGCCCCGCGACCCGGTCAGGATGGAATAGACCAGCACGGTCGCCAGCGGCACGGCCAACAGCAGGATCACGTAGATTGCGGTCGGACTGATCAGTTTGAGACCAGCCCTCGCCTCCGCACTCGGAATTTGTGCCATCGTTTCCCCCACACCCCCTGCGGCCCCGTCCCTGTTCCGGGACTTTCGGCGCGGCACCCGTTCTGATGTTTGATCAAAACTAGCCGGGTTTCGCGCCTTTAGGCAAGAGGGGCATCATCGACAGCGAAAAGCAACCCCGAAGCGGGGGCAGAGGGACACATCACCCAGCCGCCCGGCCTATCCGCCGATCCGCTCGATAGCGATTGCCCGCTTTTTCAACTCGTCATAAAGGGTCGGCACCACGCGCAAGGACCCCACGGCCACGCGCAGCGCTTCCGAGATGCGGGCCTCGGACGGGTCATCCGTGGCCACGCGCCAGATCATCCGCCGCGTCACGCCATCGTCATAGACGATTTCGGTGTTTCCGGTCCGCGTCTTGCGCCAACCCAGAAAATCCGCGCCGCCATGCGGCGCGTGAAAGGTAGATTGCAGTCCCATTTTTCGGGCTCTCTTGTTTTTCTGCTCTGGGTGGAATCTTCCGCTAGGTCAGGCCCTTCGGTCAATCGCCCTTTCAGGCAAATCCGCGTGATCGAGTCCCATTTGCAACAGGTGCGGAATTCCCCCTAGACCGAGAGGTCGGAGGGCGGGCGTGCCAGAAGGTCCGCCAGCACCTGCATTGCCGCTTCAAAGCCCGGACGCGGCAGGTTGCCGGCAATCGCGATCCGCACCGCATTCGGCGCACGGCCATGGACCAGCGCATATTCATCGGCTGAGCGGACCAGCACCCCCCGCGCCTCGGCCATGCGTACAAAGGTTGAGGCCCGCCAGCCCAAGGGCATCCGCAGCCAGACGAAAGGCACGCCCGGCTGCCAGCCCAGGTCAAAAGCGCCAAGGATGTTGATCAGGATCTGCTGCCGCGCGGCAAATTCCGCCTGCACCCGCGCCTTTATCGCCGCCGCCGCACCCGAGCGGAAGAGATGCAGCATCAGGTCCGCCACTGGCCGCGACAGCGCAAAAAAGCCGTGCTGTGCCGTCAGACGCCCAGCCTCACCCATGCCCGCCGGGCAGATCACGTAGCCAAAGCGCAAGGCGGCGGAGATGGTCTTTGACACCGACCCGACCAGCCAGACCCGTTCCGGCGCAAGCGCGCGCAAGCTGGGGATTTCGGTTTCGGCCACCGAATAGCAGTCATCCTCCAGCACCTGCAGGTCATAGCGCCGGGCGATCTCGGCAATCTCCTGCCGCCGCTTGACGGGCATCCGCCCCGTCGTCGGGTTCTGCGCCTCGGTCGTCAGGCACAGGACCTGCGCGCCATGCCGCCTGCAAGCCGCCTCAAGTGCTGCGGGCACGATCCCCTGATCGTCAATCTCCACCGGCACCACTTCGGCCCGGGCGCGCGCGCGGCATAGCGGAAACCGGGATAGGCGAGTTCCTCGATCAAAACCACCGGGCGTTCGCCGCGCAGGCAGCAGTCGAAGATCAGGCTGATCGCGTTCTGCCCGCCATGGGTCAGCGCTACATCCTCCGGGCCGATCGGTCCCAGAATGCGGTCGCCCATCCAGGCCACGATTTCGGCCCGTAAGCGCACCTCGCCCATCTGGCTGGTATAGTCGAGCCATCCTGTATCGGTCTGCCCCGCCATCTCCAGCAAGGCCGCCCGGAACGCCTGGGTTTGTCCCACTTCGGGCACCAGGGGCGGGCGCAAGTCCACCAATCCGGTGGCGCCACCTGTGACACGCTCGGTGTACAATGCTTGCGTCGGCCCCAAGCGCGGCGTTTGTGCCGCCACAAAGGTCCCGCGGCCCACCGTCGCCGCCAAAAGCCCCTCTTGCGTGGCCAGTTGATAGGCCCGGGCGACGGTTCCTGGCGTCAGATGCAGCCGCCAGGCCAGATCCCGCACCGTCGGCAGCTGCGAATTGGCTGGAAGATCCCCGCTTCTGATCGCCTCCCGCAGGCGCGCGACAGGCCAAGATACTTTGGTCCGGGGAATTGAGTCAGATCGGGGAACCAAGTTGTATCAGTCACAATAATCCCCTAGCGACTCATTGCGCGGCTCTGTTAGATTTTTTCTACGATAAAGACGCCATTGTATCAATACAAATCAGAGGAGGGCGACATGCCCCTTCAGACCAAGACCCTTCCCCTGCGCCGCATCGAAAACCCGGCGGCGCGTCTTTTTGCAGCCATCTCTACCGCCCTTGCCCGCCGCCGCGACCGTGCGCTGCTGGCCCGGCTGGACAGCCATCTTCTGCGCGACATCGGGATTGACCCGGAAGACGCCAAGGCCGAAGCCGCCAAACCCTTCTGGCGGCCCTGACCGCGATACGTCTGTTCTTACCCCTGACTGGGCCGGGATTTCCCGGCCTTTTTTTTGTCAAGGGGCTTCAACGGGGCGCAAGCTGCTCCAATTGACTCAAAATTTCGTCCGTTGGCGGCGTGCAAAGCAATGGGGCAGCCCTTTCAACGGCATCCAGTGGCCAGTCCCACCACCGCATGGCCGTCAGTCTGCCCACAATATCTTCAGGAAACCGATGGCGGATGAACCGGGCCGGATTTCCTCCCCAGATCTCGTATGGACCAATTGAACGTGTGACAGTTGAATTCGCGCCAACGACCGCACCATCATCAATGGTGATGCCCGACATGATGGTGACGTTAGCACCGATCCAGACATCATTGCCAATCGTCAGGTTTCGGGGCGGCAAAGGTTCACCCAAGATTGGCGCGATCTTCAGTATCTCGAGAAAGACTTGCCCGAATGGATAGGTACTGCTCCAGTCCATCCGGTGATTACCGCCAAGAAAGACCGTCAGCATTGGGGCAATCGAACAAGAAGGCGCTTATCCTGAGCGTTGCACCTTCGGCCTATTCCCGGACTACCATGTCGTCCGCCCCGTAGGTCATCCGGCCAATCTCGACCTGGCCTTTTCCTACCATCCGAAGCCTGACGTTTTCTGGGCCGGCGTCGGGCTCCCGTTGTGACTGCTTTTTCTTCTGTCGTATCCATCGGCCTATCATAGGGTCCGTTTCCCTGTTCGATAATCCGGACCTACTGCACCGCGACAATTGAAACAATAGTCCCGACCAAAGCAAAAGGCCCGCCAACATGGCGGGCCTTTGCAGAACTGTCCGACAAGATCAGCGCTTGGAGAACTGGAAGCTCTTGCGCGCCTTCGGCTTGCCGTACTTCTTGCGTTCCACCACGCGGCTGTCGCGGGTCAGGAAGCCCGCGGTCTTCAGCGCCGGGCGAAGCGAGGGTTCATAAAGCTGCAGCGCCTTGGAGATGCCGTGCTTCACAGCGCCGGCCTGGCCCGAAAGCCCGCCCCCGGCAACGGTTGCGAAGACGTCGAACTGGCCTTCGACATTGGCCACCGTGAAGGGCTGCTTCAGGATCATCTGCAGCACGGGACGGGCGAAATAGACCGCCATTTCCTTGCCGTTGACCACGACCTTGCCCGAACCGGGCTTGACCCAGACGCGGGCCACCGCGTTCTTGCGCTTGCCGGTCGCGTAAGAGCGGCCCAGCTTGTCCCGAACGGCAACGCGCGGGGCGGCTTCCACTGCAGCAGGCGCCGAACCGACAGCCGACTTCAGGTCATCGAGAGATTTGATATCGGCCATGATCACGCGCTCCGGGTGTTCTTCGGGTTCAGGACCTTGACGTCCAGAACGGTCGGCTGCTGGGCTTCATGCGGATGGGCGGCCCCGGCGTAAACGCGCAGGTTGGTCATCTGCACACGGCCAAGGCGGTTGCGGGTAATCATCCGCTCCACGGCCTTGATGACCACACGCTCAGGGTGGTTGCCTTCCAGCACTTGCTTTGCCGTGCGCTGCTTGATGCCGCCCGGGTGGCCGGTGTGCCAGTAGTACACCTTGTCGTTGCGCTTGTTGCCGGTCATCTGCACCTTGTCGGCGTTGATGATGATGACATTGTCACCCATGTCCATGTGGGGGGTGAAGGTCGGCTTGTTTTTGCCGCGCAGGATATTGGCGACGATCGTGGCAAGGCGGCCCAGAACAACGCCCTCGGCGTCGATCAGGATCCACTTCTTCTCGATGTCCGCCGGAGTAGCGGTGAAGGTTTTCATCGGACGTGTCCCGTAAAGATGGCAAGGGGCCGTAACCCCTCAAATTCGGATGGGGGCTTATCGCCGAAGCCCCTATCCACGTCAAGCCCGCCACCAAACATAAAATCTTATCAAATCAACGTCTTGCGTGAACGGTATCTATATACCCCATAAAAACGCCTTGCTCTTTTGCCAAATACTCTCGCCGATGGCACCCCCTCGCGCATGGCGAGGGGAAAAGGCGCGCGGCGGCACGCCGCTCCGCTTGATCACCGCAGCTTCGGCGGGCGTGCGGGGTCCATGCCAGGGGCAGCCGGTCCCTCAGGCGCTTCTGGCGCTGGCAGATCGAAGCGCAGGAATACGAGCTCGCCGAACACCTCGGGCAGCCAGATCCCGATCATCCCCACCAGGGCGCGCCGATCGCCGGCGTTGGGGTCGGTGGTGAACCGGGACACCACCCGGCTGGTGGCGCCGTAGGCCACGATGGCCACTTCCTGGTTGACCGGTTTGGTGGCGATGGCGGTGCCGACGGGCGTCGATGGTTCGATCC
>JAAUPC010000202.1 GCA_012036325.1 Paracoccaceae bacterium | reverse complement strand
GCGACTGGCTCGCCGCGGCTGTGGTCGCTTCCGAAACGGCACTGCTCGGTTCGGCAAAGCGACGTATTGACCTACGTGCCGGACTCGACGGTGCGCATGCCGTGATCACGGTGGCGGACGGATGGGGTGGTCCGGCTGGGATTGTCCCTCTGAATGGAGCTCATGGTGCTACCATATCAGTCATCCGCACCGATGACGGACGGACCATCCGTCGTCTTGCGATCCCACTCCGCATCGGCTCCCCGCAGCAGCTCTCGTGACGACCGCAATTCAGGCGCTTGCCCCGAAGCCAACGCCCGCACCGTTGGCGCGAATTCTCGTCGTCGATGATGACGAGTCGATTCGCGTTGCGATGGTCCGGTTCCTCCAGCGGTGTGGCTACGGCGTCGAATCGGCGGGCAATGGCACCGACGCGCTGTGGTTCGCTTTGCTGGCTCTGGGAGTGGGGCCGGGCGACGAGGTGGTGAAGGACATCCATGCGCCGGCCGACCCGAACAAGCTGGCGGTCTATCCGCTGGCGGTGCCCTACATGTTCAACCCGGTCGGTATCACCGTGCTGATCATCGCGGCGATCGCGTTGCGAGTGCTGTTGTTCTTCTCGTGCTGCCCGCCGATGGAGCCGCTGGTGACCGAGATCGACGACGGCTGTGTGACCGGCGGCCCTTCGACGGCCATCGCCCGGGTGCTCGACCGAATTTCCAACGGCATCGACATCGAACCCGGGCGGGATGTTTCTGGCGACCCGGGGGAAACCACGGTGAGCGTGCGCGAGTTGCTGGCGCAGCGGCTCCAGTGTGCGCTTCACTTCGTCGGGATCGGCCGTCACCACCTCGATCATGCCCACGGCATCATCCAGCCGCATCAGCGTCTGCGCATCCGCCAGCGGCATGATGACAAACGCCTTGTCATAATCATACACGCCCACTTCGAACACCGCCGCCACCGTGTAGGCGACGTGCGCGGCACGGTGGCCTTCACGAAGGACGTGGTCTACGTGGGGGCCTCGTAGAGGCGCACACGTTCATGCGCAAGGCCATCCAGCACGGGCGGACCATGTTCGCCATGAGCGTCTCGTTCCACATCGGCGAGCCGGGCTACGACCACCAGATCACCATGCCCAAGGTGCCTTTCCCCGAGGACCTGCCGGGATCTCCATAATTGCGGGAACGAACCTGTTATATCCTGACTTGTTCATATGATGCGCGAGGTCCTTAAGGCTGATTGACTTTGAGATTCTAATTGAAGAAGCAGATACATCATCTAGATACCTCATGAATATCATTTGCATCTGAAAGCACTGGGAGATTAGCACAAGAAAGTGAAAGTTTGTGAGCGATATTGTAAAACATAGCAATGGAAAGAACATGTCGGCAGCAAGGAATTTTGCCCAGCTAGGAAGACTGTTCAATTCTGGATTTCCACTTAAAGTCGAAGTCACTGCAACAAGAGAAAGCAATCCTGTGGCTAACCAGGCTTTATTGCTTCGAGTGGTCAACTCAGAGTATGTACCGCAGAGAACGGAGAAATTCCTTGGAATCTGATCGGTCTTAGTGCTTGGTGGTTTTCCCATCCTCGACTACTCCTTAAACAGACGGCATTCATTTAAGTTCTGACTAGTGGGTAATTTCACCCCCAAACCTCCACAAACTCCCGCCACTCGCCCTTGCTCATGCCGGACGCCTCCTGCGTCACCGTCTCCCCGGCCAGCCGCCGCTTCAGGACTGCAATCGCCTTCGCCGACAGCGTCACGCCGCCCATCCGGTAGTCCTCGAACGCCGCGTAGGCCAGGGGCACCCAGTCCTTCACACAGGCCGCGATGGCCTCGGCGTAGACGCGGATTTCGTATTGGGCGTGAGGGTCGGCGCGGAGGCGCAGGAAGTGGAAGAGGTTGTGCAGGTCGACCTTCCAGTACCATTGCGTGTAGATGTTGGCGGGGAGGTTCATGCGGGCGAGTTCCCTCGCAAGACCCTGCTGAGGTGTTCCGTCAGGTTGGGCCTGGCTCAGCATCGCCTCGTAATGGTCATAGGCGCGGTTGGCGTCGGATTTCAGAAGCTCCAGCACGCGGGCGGCCTCTTCGCCTTGCAGGACCTCTCCGCGACCCTGGTTGTTCACCACAGATTGTGCCGCAAGCTGGTCGGGGGCCGGGATATAGAACTCTCGGTCCAGGATCGAGTAGCGGGCGGAGTATTCGTTGACGTTGGCGGTACGGTGGCGGATCCACTGGCGGGCGACGAAGACCGGCAGCTTCACATGCAGCTTGATCTCGCACATCTCGAACGGGGTGGAGTGCCAGTGACGCATGAGGTAGCGGATCAGGCCTTCATCGTTCTGAACGTGCTTGGTGCCCGCCCCATATGACACGCGGGCGGCCTGGACGATGGCCGCATCGTCGCCCATGTAGTCGATGACGCGGATGAAGCCGTGGTCAAGGACGGGGTGGGCGCGGTAAAGATGGGCCTCCATCCCTTCGCTGACGGCGCGGAGGGTTTGGCGGGGGGTGGCCCGCTGGGCCTCGATCTCGGACAGCTGGTCGGGGGTCAGGGGCATCGGCAGGCCTTTCGCGTGTGAGTCGGCAAGACTATATCTTGCGGGCTACCCGGGTGATACCGCAAGATGAACGCTGCATTGAGGAGAGAAAGATGACGATCCGCTATCTGCATACGATGGTCCGGGTGCTGGACCTGGAGAAATCCATCGCCTTTTACAAGCTTTTGGGTCTGAAGGAGACCCGGCGCTATGACAATGAGGGCGGGCGGTTCACGCTGGTCTTCCTCGCGCCCCCGGGGCAAGAGGACTGCCCGGTGGAGCTGACCTACAACTGGGACGGCGACCCGGGGCTGCCCTCGGACGCGCGGCATTTTGGCCACCTGGCGTACGAGGTGGACGACATCTATGCCATCTGCGCGCATCTGCAGGCGAACGGGGTGCTGATCAACCGCCCGCCGCGCGATGGCGGATGGCCTTCGTTCGCTCGCCCGACAATGTGAGCGTGGAACTGTTGCAAAAGGGCGGCGCGAAGACCCCGGCGGAGCCTTGGGTGAGCATGGCTTCGACCGGGCATTGGTAAGGGGTTAACGCTGGGTTAAGCGTCTGGCATCCGTCTGGCAGGCGTCTGGCATCTGTACCGACGTTTGTCGGCTTTTGCCGGGGCCGGGCGGGCGCCCCCTACCCCCTACCCCGCGGGGGAGGGGAGGCGCGTGACAGCTGGCGTTGAGCCAAAGACAAGGGGCGGAGCGCACCCGAGTGCCGCGGAATGTCCATCAAGGTGGGACCAGCGATGCGGGGATATTGGAAAAGTCTGAAAGGTCGGATCACAGCGGCTGTGATCTTGTTTGGAATGGCGTTCTTGGATGCTGAATATCACCCATTCAGGGAGATTGGGGATTTTCTCAATACAGTCTTTATTTTGAGTGTGATTTTCTTCGGTGATTTGCTGTGGCAATGGATCAGGACCAGAATTGAACGATAGGACATTTGGCATGCTGAATTGGCACGGTCCTAATTGCCGAAGTGCCATCTGGAAAGGGTATCTTTGCCAAGCCGCTCAACCTCGCGGAGGTTTGGGCGCGGGGCTGCTGACAGTTCGAAAAGATCGAGGGTACCGAGGGCTGGATGCCCTTCGGCCCCAATCAAGACCCCACCTAAAAACATTGCCAATTCATCGACCAACCCCGCCTTGACCAGTGCCGCCGCAATCGTGCTGCCGCCTTCGCTGAGGATGCGGGTAAGGCCTTTTTGAGCCAGCGTTTGGAGGGCGGCTTTCAAGTCGAGGTGGCCGTTCTTCTCAGAGGTCTCGATCAAGGCGGCTCCGGTCGCCTCCCATGCGCTTCGCGCGGCTTCCGGCGCTGCGGAACCGTAGAGGAGCCAGACAGGGTGGTCCTTCGCGGTGCGGCCCAGGCGGCTTACGGGGGAGTGTTTCAGGAGGCGGTCGAGGACGATGCGGACGGGTTGCCTTACCGCACCCATGTCGCGGACCGTCAGGTCGGGGTCGTCGGCCAGCGCGGTGCCGGAGCCGACCATGACGGCGTCGTGGGCGAGGCGCAGGGCGTGGACCTTGCGGCGGGCTTCGGGGCCGGTGATCCAGCGGGATTCGCCTGTCGCGGTGGCGGTGCGGCCGTCGAGGCTCGCGGCCAGTTTCAGGGTGACGAAGGGCAGGCCTTGGGTCACGCGTTTCAGGAAACCGGCGTTGAGGTGGGTTGCCTGCGCGGTCAGGACACCTTCGGTCACGGTGATGCCTGCGGCGCGGAGCATCGCGTGGCCCTTGCCGGAGACGCGCGGGTCGGGGTCGGTGAGGGAGGTGACGACCCTTGCGACTTTGGCCGCGATCAGGGCTTCGGCGCAGGGCGGGGTCTGGCCGTGGTGGGCGCAGGGTTCCAGGGTGACATAGACGGTCGCGCCTTCGGCGCGGGGACCCGCCTGCAGAAGCGCGCGGACCTCAGCATGGGGGCGGCCGCCCGGTTGAGTCCAGCCGCGACCGACCATCACCCCGTCCCTGACGATAACGCAGCCCACGGCGGGGTTGGGCCAGACATTGCCCAGGCCCCGCGCGGCAAGGCGCAGGGCGTGGGCCATGTGGTCGGTATCTTCAGGCCGGGGGGTCACTCTTCCCCGGCGGCTCCGGGCCGAAGCTCGCTGACGAAGCCGTCAAAATCATCCGCCGTCTGGAAGTTCTTGTAAACGCTGGCAAAGCGCACATAGGCGACGGTGTCGATCCGGGCCAAAGACTCCATCACGATCTCACCGATGATCTTCGAGGAGATGTCGGTATCGCCCAAGGACTCCAGCCGCCGCACGATGCCGGAAATCATCTGGTCGATGCGTTCGGGGTCAATCGGGCGCTTCTGCATCGCGATCCGGATCGAACGTTCCAGTTTGGAGCGGTCGAAATCTTCCCGCTTGCCGCTGGATTTGATGACCACAAGGTCACGCAGTTGCACGCGTTCATAGGTGGTGAAGCGGCCGCCGCATGCGGGGCAAAAGCGGCGGCGGCGGATCGAGACGTGATCCTCCGCGGGACGCGAATCCTTCACTTGCGTGTCGATGTTGCCGCAGAATGGGCAGCGCATCGGCCCCCTCCTTGCTGTTGGTGTGGTTCCTGCCTCAGCGGGCCCTGGTGTTTTCCCGGGGTCCCACCACAGACTATAGGGGGTGCGCGCGCATTTCGGGAAGCGCGAAGTGCAAGGCCCCGCATCTGGGGGCGGCAACTGTGGCGGCGCGGACTCACGCCATCGTGTGGCGGCGGGGGCGTGGGTTCGGGTTACCCTGCCCTTTTCAAGCAGGAGAGACCGCAATGACCCGGATGACCGCGAAGGATTTCGATCAGGAACTGCTGGCGCTGTATGACTATTACGCCCACGGCAAGATCTCGAAGCGGGAGTTTCTGGACCGCGCGGGGAAATGGGCCGTGGGGGGTGTCACGGCGGTGATGCTGCTGCAGATGCTGGCGCCGAACTATGCGCTGGCACAGCAAGTGGCGGTGGATGATGCGGGGATCGTGGCGGAGCGGGTGACCTACCCCTCGCCCAATGGGCATGGGACGGTGAACGGCTATATGGTGCGGCCAGCGGGGGCGGCGGGCAAGCTGCCTGCGGTGTTGGTCGTGCATGAGAACCGCGGGCTGAACCCCTACATCGAGGATGTGGCGCGGCGGGTGGCCAAGGCCGGGTTCCTGGCGCTGGCCCCGGATGGGCTGACGAGCTTGGGCGGCTATCCGGGGAATGACGATGCGGGGCGTGAGTTGCAGTCGCAGGTGGACCCCGAAAAGCTGATGAACGATTTCTTCGCGGGGGTGGAGTTTCTACTGGCGCATGAAGGGTCGACCGGCCGGGTGGGCGTGACCGGGTTCTGCTATGGCGGCGGCGTGGCGAATGCCTGTGCGGTGGCCTATCCGGAACTGGCGGGTGCGGTGCCGTTCTATGGCCGCGCCCCGGCGACAGCAGATGTGGCGAAGATCAAGGCGCCGCTTCTGATCCACTATGCCGAGTTGGATGAGCGGATCAATGAAGGCTGGTCCGCCTATGAGGCGGCGCTGCAGGCGGCGGGCGTGCGCTATGAGGCGCATGTCTACCCCGGCGTGAACCATGGGTTCCACAACGACACCACCCCCCGCTATGACGCGGCGGCGGCGGAATTGGCCTGGGGGCGGACCATCGCCTTCTTCACCGCGAACCTTGCCTGAACCGTCAGGGCGGTCTAGCACGGCTGCATGACCGCCCCACCGACCACCGCCCTTTGCGCCATCCTGCGGAATGAGATCCGCGGGGTGGTCGAATGGCTGGCGCATTACAAGGCGCTGGGGGTGGATGAATTCCTCATCTACGACAACGCCAGCGATGATGGGACCGAGGCGCTGCTGGCCGCCTTGGCCGAGGCGGGTGAGATCGACGCTGATCCCCTGGCCGCATACGGTGGGCGAACGGCCGCAGCGCCTGGCCTATGCCGATGCGCGCAAGCGGGCGCGGGCGGATTGGCTGGCGTTTTTTTGATGCGGATGAATTTCTGCTTTTGCGTGAGGACGCCACCCTGGGCGGCTTTCTGCAGCGGTTTGACGACAGCGTCAGCGCGGTGGCGGTCAATTGGGTGGTCTTTGGCAGCGGCGGGCAGGCGGCCTGGCGCCCTGCCCCGTGATGGAACGCTTCACCGATGCGCTGCCGCCC
>JAAUPC010000201.1 GCA_012036325.1 Paracoccaceae bacterium | reverse complement strand
AGAAGCTCTGCCTCAGACAGGGCAGAGCGGACGACCTGCCGCTGTTCGACGATCTGGTCGGACAGGGACCGCGCGTGGATCGCGAGTTTTTCATTGGCCGCGAAAAGTTCACGACTTTTCTGCTCCAGCAGGCGTTCTGCCGCAAGCCTTGCGCGCCGTTCCCTGAGCAACCGTTCCGAAAGATCCATACCCACCCTGTCGACATTTCGTGCCGATTCCAGACCCCCGCAGGTCCGGTTTACGCGACTACCCTGCCGCAACGAAGTGAACCAAGACTTAACGCCGGAAGGGCCATTGCCACGTTCTGCACGCTTGCCAGCGCGGCGCGGCCCATGCGACATTCAGGGCAGTGATCCGGGAGGCATTTCGATGCGTTGGTTTCAAAAACTCAGCCTTGTGGCGGCCTTTTGCGCGCTTTCGGGGCTGGCGCAGGCGCAGGACCTGATTCCCGACCGTCGCGCGGTGCTGACGCAGGACCAGGACCTGCCGGGGGGCGACATCGCCTCGGTCTTCGATACCACGATCGAAGCGTGCGAGCGGGCGGCGCTGACAAATCCGCGCGCCACGGCCTTTGTCTACAACACGCGGAACGGCAGCTGTTTCGTGAAAAGCGGCCCGGGCGAAGGGGTGTTCTTCCAGGGTGCATTCTCGGCCATTCTGCTTGAAGGCGACGCGGCCATTCGCGCGCAGGCGGCTGACCGGCGGGCCGAGATCGCCTTCCTGCCCGACTGGGACATCCAGAGCGCCTTTGAACAGGCCCAGAACCTGGGCCGCCAGCACACCACCGGCCCCTGGACCGCCGAAGAGCACCTGCAAGCAGCACTTGAGGCTGAGGGGCGGGGCGACTGGGCGGGGGCTGCGGCCTTCACCGGTGCCGCGCTGAACCTGACCGACGATGCCGCGACCTGGGGCGAATTTGCCCGCCGCCAGCTTGCTGCCGGGGTCGCTGACAGCAATCAGTCGGGCTATTTCTTCTATCAGGCGCTTCAGTCGTCGACGAACGCTTACCTGCGGGCCGAAAACCCCGCATTGCGCCATACGATCCTGGTCGTGATGGCCGATGTTCTGGAACGCAACGGCCGGGGGCGTGACATGGTGCAAGCGCTGCGCCTGGCGCAATCCTTGCAGCCCCGCACCGATACCGAAGCCGCGCTTGAGGTTGCCATCGGCAAATACGGCTTCCGCATCACCGAAACCGTGGTGCAGTCCGACCTTGCCCGCCCGCGCATTTGTGCCACCTTCTCGGAAGATCTTGTCGCCTCGGGCGTGGAATATTCCAGCTTCGTGCAACTGGCCGAGACCGGGATGGTGGTTGAGGCCGGCGGCTACCGGCAGCTTTGCGTGACGGGGCTGGAGCATGGCAAACGCTACAGCCTGACCTTCCGCGAGGGCCTGCCTGCGGCTGACGGCCAGACCATGGCGAAGTCTGTTGAGGTCACGCAATACATTCGCGACCGTGCGCCCGGCGTCCGCTTTCCGGGCCGGGGATACGTGCTGCCGAACACCGCCGATGTGGCCCTTCCGGTCGAGACGGTGAACACCGACAAGCTCGATCTGACCCTGTTCCGGGTCACCGACCGCAACCTTCTGCGCTCAATCCAGGATTACTATTTCGGCGCGCCGATGCAGTCCTACTTTGAGGGGTATTTCGCCGACACCGTGGGCGAAGAGCTGTGGAGCGGCACTGCCATCGTGGGCCAGGAGGTCAACCGCGACGTGACCACCCGCCTGCCTTTGGGTGACGCGCTGGAAGGCCTGTCTGCGGGCATTTATGCCCTGAAAGCCTCGGTTCCCGGGGTTGACCCCTACGTGGTGCCTGCAGGCTGGCAGTGGTTCGTGGTTTCAGACCTTGGGCTCACAACGATGTCGGGCGTGGACGGTTTGCATGTCTTTGTCCGCAGCCTTGGCACCGCCGGGGCGAAGCCCGGCATCACCGTGGAACTTCTGAACCGCGCCAATGCCGTTCTGGGCACCGCCACGACCGACGATATGGGTTACGCCCGGTTTGACGCCGGTCTGACGCGCGGCCTTGGCGGCAGCGCGCCGGCGATGGTTGTCGCGCGGGATGGTGAAAACGACATCGCCTTCTTGTCCCTGACCGACCCGGAATTTGACCTTTCCGACCGTGGGGTTGAGGGCCGTGAGGCCGCCCCGCCGGTGGACGTCTTCATCACCACCGACCGTGGCGCCTATCGCGCCGGGGAAACCGTCTTCGCCACCGTCTTGGCGCGCGACGCCCAGCAGGCGGCAGTCGAAGGCCTGCCCCTGACCGCCGTGGTCAGCCGCCCCGATGGCGTGGAATATGCCCGCGCTGTGGTGAATGACCAGGGCGGCGGCTATGTCTTTGCCCAGCCCATCGCAGGGTCCGCCCCGCGCGGCGTCTGGCGGTTGGAGATGTTTGCCGACCTTGAGGCCCCTGCCCTTGCCTCTCGCACCTTCCTGGTCGAGGATTTCCTGCCCGAACGCATCGATTTTGACCTGACTTTGGCCGACACGCCCCTCTCGGTCGGCACTGACAGCACCGTCGATCTGACCGTCGCCGCACGCTATCTTTTCGGCGCGCCAGGCGCGGGCCTGGCCATTGAAGGTGAGGTCCTTCTCCGCGCAACCGAAGGGTTGGAGGCGCACCCGGGCTATACGTTTGGCCGCCATGACCAACCCTTCAGTGCCCAGATGACCGCGCTGGATGGGGCCGAGACGGATGCCGAAGGCAATGCCACCCTTCCCGTCTTCCTGCCCACAGTCGAAGACCCCCACCGCCCGCTTCAGGCGCGGGTGACGATCCGCGTCGCCGAAGGCTCGGGCCGCCCGGTAGAGCGGGTGGTGACCAAGGCGCTGACTCCGGCTGAGCCGATGATCGGCGTTCGCACCCTCTTTGACGGCGTCGCACCCGAAGGCGGTGAGGCGCGGTTCAACCTGATTGCCGTCGATGCCGAACAGGCCCTTGTTGCGATGCCGGTGAAGTGGCAGGTCGTCAGGGTTGAGACGAATTACCAATGGTATCAGAGCTATGGCAACTGGAACTGGGAACCCGTCACCACCCGCACCCCAGTGGCCGAAGGCGAAGTGACCCTTGGCAGCACCCCGGTGGAAGTGGCCGCCCCCGTCACCTGGGGCAGCTATGAAATTCTGGTGGAACGCACCGATGGGGGCCAAGCCGCCACCTCGACCGAGTTTTACGCGGGCTGGTATGCCCCCGCCGACGCCAGCGCCACGCCCGACACGCTGGAACTGTCCTTGGACAAGGAGGCCTATGCGCCGGGCGACACCGCAACCTTGCGCCTTGTGCCCCGCGCGGCGGGCACGGCTTTGGTGACCGTGCTGTCGAACCGTTTGGTGACGATGCAGGCGGTTGAGGTGGTTGAGGGTGAGAACCTGATCACCCTGCCCGTGACCGATGAATGGGGCGCGGGGGTCTATGTCACGGCAAGCGTCCTGCGGCCGATGGATGTGGCGGCGGGGCGGGTGCCCTCGCGCGCACTTGGCCTGACCCATGCTGCAATCGACCCCGGCACGCGGGCGCTGAAAGCCACGGTCGAGATGGCGGCGGAAGCTGCCCCACGCGGGCCGCTTGAGGTGGCGGTGAAGGTTGAGGGCGTGACGGCGGGTGAAACCGCCTATGTCACCATCGCCGCGGTTGATGTGGGCATCCTGAACCTGACCGGCCTCAAGGACCCTGATCCGCAAGGCCATTACTTCGGCCAGCGCCGTCTTGGCGTGGGCATCCGTGACATCTATGGCCGTCTGATCGACGGGCTGAACGGCGCCGTGGGCGAGGTCCGCTCCGGCGGTGACGCAGGCGCGCAGGCCCGGCTGCAAGCCCCGCCCCCCACGGAAGAGTTGGTGGCCTATTTCACCGGCCCCGTGACGGTAGGCGCTGACGGCTATGCCCGCACGAGCTTCGATCTGCCCAGCTTCAACGGCACGGTCAAGGTGATGGCTGTGGCCTGGTCGAAAACCGGCATTGGCCAAGCCAGCGCCGAGGTTCTGGTGCGCGACCCGGTCGTGGTGACCGCCAGCCTGCCGCGCTTCCTGTCCCCCGGCGATGAAAGCCGCCTTCTGTTGGAGATCGTCCACGCCACCGGGCCTTCGGGCCGGATGAGCCTGGATGTGGTGGCCAATGGCCTGACGCTTGGCACAGTGCCCTCGGGCTTTGACCTTGGCGATCAGGCCAAGGCGGTGTTCGAGGTGCCGGTGACGGCGGGCGAGGTAGGGGTTCACACGATTGACGTCAGCCTCACCACGCCGGACGGCAAACAGCTGAAGAAGACCCTGACGATCCCGGTGCAGGTGAACGATCCCGAGGTTGCCCGGATCACCCGGCTGGACCTTGCAAAGGGCCAAAGCTTCACGTTTGACGAGAATGTCCTTGCGGGCCTTGTGGCTGGCTCGGGCAAGGCGACGATGGCGATTGGCCCGCTTGCCCGGCTGAACGCGCCGGGGCTCTTGGCCGCGCTTGACCGTTACCCCTACGGCTGCACCGAACAGATGACCAGCCGCGCGCTGCCGCTTCTCTACTTTGATGAGGTGGCGCAGGTGATGGACCTTGAAGGTGACGCCACCCTGCAGGGCCGCATCAATGAGGCGCTGGTGGAAATCCTTGCCAACCAGTCCTCCACTGGCGGGTTCGGGCTATGGGGACCGGGGGAAGGCGACTTCTGGCTGGATGCCTTTGTGACCGACTTCCTCAGCCGCGCCCGCGCGCAGGGCTATGCGGTGCCTGATCTGGCCTTCAAGAACGCGCTGGCAAACCTGCGCAATCAGGTGAACTACGCCCCCGATTTCAGCGCCGGAACCAATGGCGGGGGTGAGGCGCTGGCCTACGCTCTCATGGTCCTGGCGCGTGAAGGGGCCGCAGCGGTGGGCGATCTGCGCTACTACGCCGACGTGAAGGGCGACGACTTCGCTACCCCCATCGCGCAGGCGCAGCTTGCGGCGGCGCTGGCGTCCTACGGCGATCAGGCGCGGGCCGATGCGATGTTCCGCAAGGCCGCGGCCAAACTTGCGGGCCTTGGGCCGGATGAGGGGCAGATCTGGCGGGTGGACTATGGCACCCGCTACCGTGACGCGGCCGCCCTTCTGACGCTTGCGGTTGAGGCGGGGTCGAACGCCATTGACCGTGAGGCGCTGACCGACCGCATCGCCACGGCCGGCACCAACCTGTCGACGCAAGAGGCGACTTGGGCCCTGCTGGCCACCAACGCGCTGATCGACCGGCCCGGTGCCGAATGGCATCACCATCGACGGCGCACCTGCCGATGGGCCGCTGGTCCGGGTGCTGGACGCAGGCGCGGTGACGCCGGTGGTGGTCAAGAACGACGGCGTCGACACCACGCTGACCGTCACCACCTATGGCGTGCCTTCGGAACCCGAACCCGCGGGCGGCAACGGCTATGCCATCACCCGGACCTACTACACGATGGACGGAACCGAAGTGTCACTGGACGGTATCACCGCAGGCACCCGTCTGGTCACGATGCTGACGGTTACGCCCTTCGCCTACAGCGAAGCGCGGCTGATGGTGGCAGACCCCTTGCCCGCCGGGTTCGAGATCGATAACCCCAACCTGATGAGCGCGGGCTCCACCTCCGAGCTTGCCTGGCTGGATACCCTCGCTGACGTCCAACACAGCGAGTTCCGGCAGGACAGGTTCCTGACGGCGGTGGACTGGACATCGGACCGGCCGTTCCGGCTGGCCTATGTGGTGCGTGCGATCAGCCCCGGCACCTTCCACCATGCGGCAGCGTCAGTCGAGGATATGTACCGCCCCGACTTCCGCGCCCGGGGGGAAACCGGCGAAGTGACGATTGCGCCGTAAGCGATGACCCGACGGTCAAAAGGCGAAACACAGGGCCGCGCCCTCCCTCGGGTGGGCGCAGCAACGTTGGAGGTAGGCGCTTTATGGTGCCGGTACTCCCCCCGAAGTTCGGGTTTGAGACGCTGCAAAGCGCCCTCCCATGGGGGAGGGAGGGCGCGGCCCGGCGGGCTTAAGCCCTTGATTCCGGTCCAAGAAAGAACGTCCATCTGATGCGCGCGCGCTGGATCATCGCCCTTGCCGCAACCCTCTGGCTTGCCGCCTATGGCCGCGACCGGCTGGACCACTGGATCGACGCCACGATCCTGCCGCCCCTGACAGTTGCGACCTCCATCGAAGTCCTCGACCGCGACGGCGACCTTTTGCGTGCCTTTACCGTGGCGGACGGGCGCTGGCGGCTGGCCTTGCCGCCTGACAAGGTTGACCCTGACTACATCGCCATGCTCCTCGCCTATGAGGACAAGCGCTTTTACGACCATCCGGGCGTCGATCCCCGGTCGATGCTGCGGGCGGTCCTTCAGGCAGCGTGGAACGGGCGCGTCATCTCGGGCGGATCGACCCTGACGATGCAGGTCGCGCGCCTGTTGGAGGAGGGGACGACCGGCCAGGTCGGCGGCAAGCTGCGCCAAATGCGCGTGGCATTGGCGTTGGAACGGCGGCTGACCAAAGACCAGATCCTGCAGCTTTATCTGCATCTTGCCCCCTTTGGCGGCAATCTTGAAGGCGTCCGCGCGGCCTCCATCAGCTACTTCGGCAAGGAACCCCTGCGCCTGACCCCGGCGGAGGCGGCGCTTCTGGTGGCCATTCCGCAAAGCCCAGAGGTTCGCCGCCCTGACCGCGCCGCCGACCGGGCCGAG
>JAAUPC010000200.1 GCA_012036325.1 Paracoccaceae bacterium | reverse complement strand
GGTGTCTGGGGGAAAAAACAGTTCATGGGAAGGGAGTATCTGGGCGTGATCAGAAGTACCTTCTTGGTGGATGAAAAAGGCAAAATCTTCAAGTCATATCCTAGCGTCAAGCCAAAGGGACATGCAGACGAAGTACTAGATATTTTGAAAAATTAGAAAAGAAAATTCTTAGGATGGTTTCCATCCTTGTGGCATAGTGCCTCTGTTTGGATTTGGTTTTGGTGCCGGTGGAGGTGCTGCTTTAGCTTGCTCATGTTGCTGCTGTAACCTTACAAGGTATTCTTTCTCATACGCTTCGAGCTTAACCTTTCTAGAATCACCGCTTGGTGCTGGCACTGTAGTGTCTTTTGGTAGGGTACCACTCCTCGGCTTTGGTGCAGGTGGCGGAGGCGGCGACCGACCCGATCACCATCGTGGTCAAGTCGACCGTGCCGGTGGGCACCTGCGACGAGATCGCCGCGATCACGCGCAAGGCCAACCCGTCCTTGCAATTCGCGGTGGTGTCGAACCCCGAATTCCTGCGCGAGGGCTCGGCTCTGCAGGATTTCCGCGAGCCCGACCGCATCGTGGTGGGCACGTCGAGCGTGGCCGCCGGCGAGACGATGCGCGAGCTCTACGCCTCCTTCGTCGCGGCCGGCGTGCCGCTCGTCGAGGCGCTCGAGCTCGGCTAGATCCCAGCGATAGCCGTCGAGGAGCGGACGCTCGGGAGGGTGCGAGGGCATCATGAACGCGCCGAGCTTCATGGACAACTCCCTCTCCTGGACTCGTTAGAATGTGCGCCCGAGGGCGGGAAATCTACATGGATCCATCCTGGCGGAGGGGCGCTGGCCGTCGCGGCCTATCAGGCGGGGCTGGCGCTTCTGGTGCCGGTGGGATGCGTGCTGGCCACGGTTGCCGGGTTCTGGGCGGTGCCGGGTTACCTGAGGGACAGCGTGGATCAGGACCCGTCCGAGGTGGTGATCGACGAATTCGCCGGGCAGTGGCTGGCGCTGTCCTTCACCGTCATCCCGCTCTGGCGGCACGGGGTTGAGGATATGCTGGTCGCCGCTTGGCCCGCTTGGGTAGCGCCGTTCCTTTTGTTCCGCCTTTTCGACATTTGGAAGCCCTGGGTCATCGGCCGGGCCGACCGGATGGGGGGAACCGCAGGGGTGATGCTGGATGACCTTTGGGCCGGGCTTTTTGCGGGGATCGGGTCGGTCGCGCTGGCGGGGCTTTATCACGGGGTGGTGCAGCCATGGCTAGGGTAGATGGAGCTGGGGTAGACGTGCCCGACCTTCTGGCGCAGGCGCGCTACTGGGGTCTGAAGATCGCCACGGCGGAAAGCTGCACCGGCGGCATGGTCGCGGTGGCGCTGACCGATGTGGCAGGGTCGTCCGATGTGTTTGAGCGCGGCTTTGTCACCTACTCCAACGCCGCCAAGGTCCAGATGCTGGGCGTGGCCGAGGCGACGCTGGCCGCCCATGGCGCGGTGTCTGAACAGGTGGCTTTCGAGATGGCCGAAGGTGCGGCGGGCGCAGTCCGGCGGCGGGGCTGGCAGTGTCGATCACCGGGATCGCCGGGCCCGGCGGGTCAGACCACAAGCCCGAGGGGCGCGTCTGCTTTGGCGTGGCACGGATCGGACAGCCGACCCTTTGCGAAACGGTGGAGTTTGGGGCGCTTGGCCGGGCGAAGGTCCGCAAGGCCGCGACGGAACACGCGTTGAAACTGCTGGCGGCGGCGCTGAGCTGAGGGTTGCTTAGCAACCCGATGTCCCCCCACCCCATCCCTCCCCCACAAAGGGGGGAGGGAGGCGTCTTATGGGCAACGTCTGCCACCACCCTATGGGTGCAGCGCGAAGAAGCGCAGGATTTCGGTATTGGCGTCGATCTCTTCGGTCTTGCCGTCGCTCAGCCTTGCCTTGCGGCCGCCAGGCCAATGATGCGCGCCGCCCTCGACCGCCATCAGCCGCAGGACGACCGCGCTGCCTTGGCTGTAATCGGTCACGGTGACTGAAGTGCCATCGTCGCGCCGGTCGATCTTGCGCTGCACCTCAGTCAACCCGCTGCCCCAGGGCGCCAGAAACGCCTGCACCACCGAGGCGACCGAGGCAAAGTCGGTGCGGGTCAGGCTGGTGTCGCCCTGCCCGCCTTCATAGGGCACCATGCTGTCCGCCGTGCCGTGGATGATCAGGGCGGGCACTTGGCCCCCGACGCGCGTCCGGCGCGTGTCCATCGTGCCCGCGACCCCCGCCACGGCGCGCACCAGCCCCGGGTTCCGGGCGGCGAAGGTTTCCGCCATGATTGAGCCGTTCGACATGCCGGTCAGGTAGACCCGCCCGCCATCCACACCAAAGCGGTCTTGCGCATCCTTGATGACAGCTTTCAGAAACCCGACGTCATCAACCCCGTTCCGGGCAGCGCCGCCGCAGCAATAGCCGCCGTTCCAGGTCAAAAGCCGGTCGCCCCGCCGCCCGGTGCCAGCGGGGAAGATCACCGCATAGCCCGCGCGCGTGGCCTTCGCCCCAAGGCCGGAGGCGCTGGCAAACTGCTCCGGGTCGCCGCCACCGCCATGCAAGGCAAGGATCAAGGGCGCGCCTTTCGGGTTGGCGGGTAGGTCGATCTGGTAGAAGCGGTCGCCCAGCTGGACCGTCTCGGCCCGCGCGGCGAAGGCGGCGGCAAGGACAAGCAGAAGAACAATCACGGCAAGGCCGGACCGGCGGAGACGGCGCAGGCGGCGAAAGCGGAACGGGGTCATGGCAAAGCCTTTCTATGTGAAGACCAACGCAGCCTTCACGCGCCCGTGACCGCTTTCCGTCGCGTCAAAGCGGCGCTGGCCCGTAAAGTTCCGCCGCGCGGCGTTCGAAGGCGCGGACGATGCGCTGCATCGCGTCGTTGAACACGACGCCGATGATCCCTTGCAGGATGGCGTTGCGGAATTCGAAGTCGACGTGGAAGTCCACCTCACACCCACCCGCAATATCGCGAAACGCCCAGTTGGAGCGCATGTGCCGGAACGGGCCGTCAAGATACTCGGTATCAATCTTGCGGGGGTCAGGCCACAGGGTCACGCGGCTGGTGAAGCGTTCGCGGAAGACCTTGAACGAGATGACAAGATCCGCCTCCATCACCTCACACCCATCAGCGCCGGGTTTGCGGCTGCGGATGCGGGCGGCGGCGTTCCAGGGCAGGAACTTCGGATAGGCGGCCACATCGGCCACCAGATCATACATCTGCTGGGCGGTGTAGGGCAGGCGCTTGGTTTCGGAATGTTTGGGCATCAGGTCACGCGGTTTTGCCAGATGTGGCCCGGCGACGCGGCAAGATCAAGCGGGTGCGGCAATCGCTGCCCCCTTACCAAGGGCCATCTGCGCCTGTAGGAAGGTCGGGCCCCGTGAAGGAAATTGCGATGACGGACACCGCCCCCCCTGCCTATGCGATTGACCAGCTGATCAGCGCCAAGGCGATTGCTGCCCGGGTGGAAGGGCTGGCGCGTGAGATCACCGCGCATTTCGCAGGCACCGACAAGCTGGTGGTCGTGGGCCTGTTGCGCGGGTCATTCGTCTTCATCGCTGACCTTGTGCGCGAGATCGAACTGCCGGTTGAGGTGGATTTCCTCGAAGCCTCGTCCTACGGCGATGCGATGCACTCCAGCCGCGAGGTGCGCATCCTGAAGGATCTGCGGGGGGAGATTGCGGGCCGCGATGTGCTGGTGGTGGAAGACATCGTCGACACCGGGTTTACCCTGCACCATGTGATCTACCTGTTGCAGGCACGGGGGCCGCGGCAGCTGAAGGTCTGCGCCCTGCTGGACAAGCCGACGCGGCGCGAGGTGGCGGTCAAGGCCGATTGGACTGGGTTCGAGATCCCGGATGAATTCGTCGTGGGTTACGGGATCGACTATGGCCAGCGCAACCGCAACTTGCCCTATATTGGGAAGGTACGCTTCACGGGGGCGCCATGAACATCATGGGCTGGCTGATCCGCGCGAAACGCTGGGCGCAGAACCCGCCCTCGGCTGGCCAGGTGAAGCTGGTCTTCGGGGTCATCGCGCTCTGCCTAGTGATATTCGGGCTGGAGCGGGTCTTTGGATGGCCCGATTGGATGGTGCTGAACCGCCTGGATGCAAAACCGTGACTGGACAGGACCCCCAGGTCCGTTAGGCTGGAGGCGTTCCTGTAAGGTGAGGTCTTCGCATGCGGCTACTTGGCTGGCTTTTGGCATTGGGTCTGATCGGGGCGGGGGGCCTTTGGGTGCTGGCCCGGCCGAACCCCATGGGCGAAGGTGACGTGGCGGGCCTGACCGGCGACGCGGCCAAGGGCGACGCGGTCTTCTGGGCCGCCGGCTGCGCCAGTTGCCACATGGCCGCTGAGGCGAAGGGTGAGGCGCAGCTGGTGCTGGCAGGCGGGCAGCGGTTCCCGTCCGACTTCGGCACCTTCATTGCCCCGAACATCAGCCAGGACACGACCCATGGCATCGGCGGGTGGAGCCTTCTGGACCTTGCCAATGCCCTGAAGCGCGGTGTCAGCCCGGATGGCCAGCACTATTATCCTGCCCTGCCCTATGGATCCTACGCCAAGATGCAGATGCAGGATGTGGCTGATCTTCACGCTTTCCTGCAGACCCTGCCCGCCGACGCCACCCCCAGCCAGCCGCATGAGCTGGGCTTTCCCTTCTCGCGCCGCGAAACCATTGGGGTCTGGAAGCTTTTGTTCCTGTCAGAAGACTGGTCCCTGCCCGGCAACCTGACCCCCACCGCCGACCGTGGCCGCTATATCGCAGAGGCGCTGGCCCATTGCGGCGAATGCCACACGCCGCGCAACATGCTTGGGGGCATGGATACCAACCGCTGGCTGGGCGGGGCACCGAACCCCTCGGGTCAGGGGCGGATTCCGAACATCACGCCCACAGCTCTAGGCTGGACCGCGCCCGACATCGTGGCCTACCTCACCACCGGCTTCACGCCTGAGTTCGACAGCGTGGGCGGCCATATGGCGCATGTCGTGGAAAACATGGCGCGGCTGCCGGAAACTGACCGAGTGGCAGTGGCGGAATACATCCTTGCGGTGCCAAGCGTGGAGTGAGCTCGGCATTCGCGGTTAACCGGGCCTTTACCAACGCGCACTATCGTCAGCGCCATGCAAATGTCCGAAGCCAGAACCAGCGACCCCGATGCCTGGATTGATCAGGTCTTTTCCGCCAAAGCAGCGCAGGGTGGCGTTGTCCGCCGGGCCATCGGCTGGGTTGCAACAGAAGTCGGGCATGACCGTTTCGCCGACGAAGTGCGGCGGCGCGGGTTCCATCTGTTGGTCACGCAAAGCCAGTACATCGTGATCTGCAACCCCGGTCCCGTCCGGATGCTCTTTTGATTTTCGCAGAAAATCAGTGCATGAGTTTTCTGCGAAAACTCAGAGGAGGGCGACCGCGATCTGCTAGAACCCGGGGCTCATCCGCGTCCGGCCTGCCGCGCGTCCCGCATCCGTGCAAAATCATCACCCGCGTGATAAGAGGACCGGGTCAAGGGCGTGGCCGAGACCATCAGGAACCCTTTGCCATAGGCGGCGGTCTCATAGGCCTTGAATTCTTCCGGCGTCACGAACCGGTCAACCCGGTGATGTTTGGGCGTGGGCTGCAGATACTGGCCGATGGTCAGGAAATCGACATCGGCTGCGCGCATGTCATCCATCACTTGCTGCACGGCCTGCCGATCCTCTCCCAAGCCCACCATGATGCCGGATTTGGTGAACATGGTCGGGTCCAGCTCTTTCACCCGCTGCAGAAGGCGGAGCGAGTGGAAATACCGCGCGCCGGGGCGCACCTCGGGGTAAAGCCCGGGGACGGTTTCGAGGTTGTGGTTCAACACGTCAGGGCGCGCGGCGACCACGGTCTCCAGCGCATCCGGGCCGCAGCGCAGGAAATCGGGGATCAGCACCTCGATCGTCGTTGTTGGCGCGCGGTGGCGGATCGCGCGGATGGTCTGGGCGAAATGGTCGGCCCCGCCATCGGCAAGGTCATCCCGTCGACCGAGGTGACCACGACATGGTTCAGGCCCAGTTCGGCCACGGCATGCGCGACGCGGCCTGGTTCAAACGCGTCCAGCGTTTGCGGCTTGCCGGTGGCGACATTGCAGAAGGTGCAGCCCCGGGTGCAGATCTCGCCCATGATCATCATCGTGGCGTGGCCCTGGCTCCAGCATTCGCCGACGTTGGGGCAGCCCGCTTCTTCACAGACGGTGACCAGCTTTTTTTCGCGCAGGATATCGCGGGTGCGCTTGTAGCCTTCGGACGTGGGGGCCTTGACCCTGATCCAGTCCGGCTTCTTCGGCTGGGCATTGTCGGCGCGATGCGCCTTTTCGGGGTGACGGCTTTCCGGCAATGTGAGGTCGCGCAATCAACTGTCCCCCTTCAGACGCCCTTTCAGCCAAATAGTCCTCTCTTGCGCCGGTGGCAACGGCTGCGTGCCTGCAGCGGTGCCGCACGGGCATGCGCGGGGCGCATGTCACGCGGCAGTGTGGGGGAAGTGCACCCGACCCAAGCCGTTCAGGATCGGCCGCCGGGGTGCCAGTGCCCGGCTTTCCCACCCGTCGCACGGGGGCGCTGATCTTCGGCTGGTGCTCTTGCCATCGGCCGACCGGCTGGCGGGGAACCCGGCGCTTTTCGCCGGGATGATCGTCATCGTGGCGGTGCTTTGGGCGGGGATCGGCGCCGGGCTTCGGCGG
>JAAUPC010000199.1 GCA_012036325.1 Paracoccaceae bacterium | reverse complement strand
CATACTGGCTTTCAATCAAGCCTGGTCAGCACGGTTGCGCCGCCGCATACAACCGCCGGTGGATGCGCCGCGCCATGCGGCAACATGGTCGGCAGAACCCACCGCCGCAATGCGGTTGCCCATAATCGCCAGCGCCTGCGCGCGTGGTGCCGCCGCATCCATGGTCAGGATGCGGGCATTTTCAATGATCAGATCGGCAGGGCCAGCAGGCGATGTGGCATTGGACATGACGGCCTTCCCGCGCAAGCAGACGGTTTATGCGCCATCTTATTCGTCGTCGTCGTCCTGAACATTGCCCTTGAGCGACTTCAGCTTGGCGAACACCGATTCGGCATCCAGTTCCTCGTCCTCGTCACGCGGGGCGGCTTGCGCAGGCGTCAAAATCTGGGTTTCGGCCGCGGGCAGCAAGGTCGGGCCGCTGTCGGCGGGGCGCGGCGCGTCCTTGGAGGCCTTGCGCACGGCGGCATCAAGGTCAATCTGCGAGCACAGGCCCAGCGCAACCGGATCCATCGGGGTCAGGTTGGATGAGTTCCAGTGCGACCGGTCACGCACCTGCGCAATGGTCGCCTTGGTGGTGCCCAGCAATTTGCCGATTTGCGAGTCTTTCAGTTCGGGGTGGTTGCGAACCATCCACAAAATGGCGTTCGGCCGGTCATGGCGTTTGGTCACGGGCGTGTAACGGGGCCCCTTGCGCTTTGTCGATTGCGGAATGCGCACCTTGGGGTCGGCCAGACGCAGCCGATGGGTCGGGTCTTTTCTCGCCGCGCATGATTTCCTCGCGCGTCAATTGGCCATTGCCGGTCGGGTCCATGCCGCGAATGCCTTGCGCAAATTCACCATCGGCAATGGCCGAGATTTCGAGCGGGTGCATGCCGCAGAAATCAGCGATCTGGTCAAAGGTCAGGCCGGTATTGTCCACCAGCCAGACAGCGGTGGCTTTGGGCATCAGCGGCAAAGTGGCCATGTGTCGGTCTCCTGAATATGCGAACCCTTCTGACAGGTCCGATTTGGCACGGCTTTGCTGCGCCCGCTTTCCCGGAGCGGACGGTGGCAGGCCACCAATGGAAGGGAAGAGATGCCCCAATAGCGCGAAAGCCGCCTTGCGGCAAGCGGTTTGGCCAAACCGGCGTGACCGGCGGGCTTCACCGATCAGCAATGGCCGATGATCAGGCCTTCAGCACCATTTTGCGGTCACCTCACCGGCTTCCATCCGGGCATGGGCCTTGCGGCATCGGTCGAGCGCAAATGTTTGGTCCATCAGCGGGGCGATGGTGCCCGCCTCGATCAACGGCCAGACCTGGCGCTCAAGTTCAACGGCAATCGCCGCCTTGGCCGCCACCGATTGGGGCCGCAAGGTGGAGCCGGTATGGGTCAGCCGCTTGCCCATCAGCAGGCGGATATCGGCCTCCACCACCGCGCCATTCAGCGTGGCGATTTGCACAATCCGCCCGTCCAGCGCCGCCGCCTTGTAATTGCGGTTGACATAATCCCCGGCCACCATGTCGAGGATCACATCCGCGCCGCGCCCGCCGGTGATCTCCTTGATGGCGGCCACAAAATCGGTCGTGCGGTGGTTGATGGCATGGTCGGCCCCAAGGCCAATGCAGGCCGCGCAGCGCGCATCGCTTCCGGCGGTCACAATCACGGTCGCGCCAAACGCCTTGCCCAGTTGAATGGCCGTGGTGCCGATGCCCGACCGTTCGAAGTCGAGCGTCGTCGTCGCGTAGTACCAGCCGCGGTTGACCTCGCCGATCACGTTCTTGGCCGGGACGCGGACGTTGTCGAAGAAGACCTGATTGAAGCCGTGGCCACCGCCCAGGCCATCCTGTCCAAGGTCGCCTCAAACCAGACCCGGATGGGCGGGCCGGGGGCTGGGCAAACCACCAAACTGATCAACCAGGTCCTTTGCGGCCTTGGCTTTCTGGCGGTGGCCGAGGCGACAGCCCTCGCCGAAGCTGCCGGTGTCGATGCCACCATGATCCCCAAGGCGCTGAAAGGTGGCCGCGCCGACAGCGCCCTTTTGCAGGAATACATGCCCCGCTTCGCCGCCCGCGACTATCGCCGCACCGGGCGGATCGACAACATGGTCAAGGACTTGAACGGCGCTGCAGATCTGGCCCGTCTTACCCATACCCCGATGCCCCTGACCGCCCTCTGCGCCGAGGTTCACCGGATGCTGACTGCCGCCGGTCTTGGCGGTGAGGATCAGGCCGCGCTGATGGAATTCTTTACCACCAAGAAAAGTATCTGAGGCCCGAACAAGGAACCGCCCGAATGATCACCCGCTACGCCCTTTTCGAAGGCACCGTTGCCCCCGGCCAGACCGCAGCGTTCCGCGACGCGGTTCTGGCCGAGATCCTGCCTGTCTGGCGCCGCTTTCCCGGCGCGCTGGCGATCCATGTCACATTCGCCGAAGACCGCGACGAGGGTGCGCCGGAATACCCGCTGATCCTGGCAATCGACTGGCCCGACCGCGCCACTGTGGACGCCTTTCTGGACCACCCGATCCGCAAGGAAGGCCGCGCCGCGACGGAAGCCGTGTTGTCACGCTTCTTCACCGGACGGATCCATCACCACGTCACCACCGCCCAAAGCTTCGCCCCCAGCTAAGCCCGCAAAGCTGGATTTCCGCCCCCGGTAACGATACCAAGGCGCCATGAGCACAGCCCGCAAGTCACCGACCATGGCCGATGTCGCCCGCCTTGCCGGCGTTTCGCCGATGACGGTCAGCCGGGCCTTCAAGACCGACAGCTCTGTTAGCGAGGCAACGCGCGATGTGATCCTGAAGGCAGCGGATGATCTGGGTTATGTGTTTGACAGCACAGCCTCGAACCTTCGCTCGCAGAAGACCGACTTCATCGCCGTCACCATCCCGTCCATCAACAATGCCAACTTCGCCGAACCGTGCGTGGGTTGTCCGAAGGGTTGAAGCCGCGCGGATTGCAGATTCTGCTTGGCTACACCGATTATGACATGGCCGAGGAAGAGCGTCTGATCGAGCAGTTCCTGCGGCGGCGTCCGGAAGCGATTGTCGTGACCGGCGGTCGCCACACGCCCCGCGCGAGGCGGATGCTGGAAAACTCGGGTATCCCGGTGATCGAGACTTGGGATCTGCCCGACGACCCGATCGGTCACGTCGTCGGATTTTCCAATGCTGATGCCGTGCGCGGCATGGTTGACCATTTCGTCGCCAAGGGGTTGACGCGTATTGCCTTTATCGGGGGCGACATGACGCGTGACACCCGTGGTGCTGATCGTCGCGCTGGCTTTGTCGCGGCCATGCAAGCGCATGGGCTGGACAGCACACGTCTGATCGCTGTCGGTGTGCCACCGATTTCCATGCGTGAGGGGGCCGAAGCGATGGGCAGGCTGCTGGAGGTGATGCCAGATACTCAGGCCGTGATCTGCGTCTCGGATCTTTCGGCCTTTGGGGCCTTGACCGAATGCCAACGGCGCCTGGTGAATGTGCCGGACGACCTTTGGATCGCTGGTTTTGGCGACTACGAAATTGCCGAGATTTCCGTCCCAGCCTTGACGACGATCAACCCGTTCCCGCGCGACATCGGGGCACGCACGGCCGAGTTGATCCTGGCGATGCGGGATGGAAAGCAGGACGCCCCGGTGCGGATTGCCATTGCACCAGAGTTGCTGATCCGGAAGTCGACCGGCTGATGGGGTCTGCGATGCATTGGGCCGTCCCAGTGCACGCGATGCGAGGTCCGCGCGCCGGGCGATTGCTTATCCGGCGACAAGAGGCCTACAGCGCAGCCGGGTCCGGCCATGGCCCGAACGAGAACGAGTGCATCGCATTCAAGACGGGTGCTGGACATTGGAGCCGTCATCGAAAAGGCTCGCGGAGCAGTGCGGACCCTTGCCCGCGCCTTACCGGGACCGCCTGATATGAATACCTTGCCGCGCATCGCCCTCGCCCTTGGGATCGGGGCCGCTGGCGGGGGTCTTTTCTACCTTCTGGGATTGCCACTTCCCTGGATGCTCGGGGCACTTTTCGCGACCATGGTGGCTTCTGTCGCGAATGCGCCCATCCTGGGCCCGTCCCGGGTTCGGCCTGCCGTGGTTGCGGTTATCGGGGTCCTTCTGGGGTCACGGTTCACACCTGACATCCTGGCCGACGCAGAAGCGTGGATTGCCACCGTCGCAATCCTGCTGGTCTATGTCATTGCCGTGGCGCTTGTTGTCGTACCGTTCTACCGCTTTGCCGGAAAGTTCGATTGGGTTACCGCCTACTTTGCAGGCATGCCCGGTGGCTTGACCGAGATGATCGAAATCGGCGAGGCAAGCGGAGCCAAGCCTGCGCCGATCATCCTTGCCCACAGCCTTCGGATCGTTATCACCATCGCCTTAATCGCGTTCTGGTTCCGAATTGTCGAAGGACACGATGTCGGCGCGTCGGCAAGTCGCGCAGAAGCGCCACTGACATGGATCGACGGGCTTCTCCTTCTGGGCTCAGCCGTCATCGGCAGCCTCATCGGCTTGAAGCTGAAGTTTCCTGCGCCAACTTTCCTTGGGCCGCTTTTGGTTTCGGCCGTCCTCCACCTGGCTGGGACCACCGAGAGCGCCCCTCCGGCACTGCTGGTCAATACGGCGCAAGTCCTGCTTGGCACGGTCCTTGGCTGCCGATTTCTTGGGATAAGCCCCAAAACACTGGTCCCTGCGGCAGCACTTGCCTTGGGGGCCACGACCCTGTCGCTTGGCCTGGCACTTTTGGCCGGATTGGCGATGGCGCATTTGGCCGGGATCGGCCTGGATCAGGCCTTGTTGGCTTTGGCCCCGGGTGGGCTTACAGAAATGGGGCTGATCGCCTTGGCAATTCACGCAGATGTGGCCTTTGTTGCCTTGCACCATGTGACGCGGATCCTGATCGTGATTGTCCTTGCGCCACTGACCTTTCGGTTGCTTCTGTCGCGTCGCCCGCAGCCCTGAGGCTGAAGACGAGCCCCCGCACCAAAGCCGCCTCGCCTACGCAGACCGCCAAACCTATTTGAAAATCCTTTCCCAGATGACGGCACTGCCGCCACCGCATCTTGGACGCACTTGGCACTCAGACCCACTATGGGGCAAGGGACAAAGGGGGGTCACTTTGGCGATGCGATTTCAGCCTTTATCCAACCGGCAGCGTCCGGCGGCCTGGACCACCCCATGGCCAAAGACCGTGTCCCGGCCAACATCTCCCAGGTCCTGTGCGGAACCGGCCAGGCGGGCGGCGACCTCTTCGGCGGTCAGGATCGGCTCTTTCGCCAGAAGTGACGCCACAGCGGCGGTGACAAAGGGTGCAGCGAAGGAGGTGCCGGTCTTCGGGCGCGCGCCCTTGACCGAGGCGGCGGTCCAGACCTCCACTCCCGGGGCGGCCAGATCCACGTGATCGCCCTGCCCTGCCCGCCGGTACACGGCCCCTGTCCGGTCGATCGCCGTGACGCCGATCACACCCGGATAGGCCGCCGGGTAGGCGGGTTCGGCCTTCGGTCCGCCGTTGCCGACCGCAGCCACGATGACGATCCCGCGCGCAAGAAGTTCCTCGGTCGCCTGTTGCAAGACACTGTTCGGCGGCCCGGCGAGGCTCATGTTGACGACCCGAACGCCGCGGTCCGCCAGAAAATCCATCCCGGCGGTCAGGGTGAAGACGTCCGACCGTTCATCACCCCCGCTGGTATGGAAGGCGTCGACCGCGATCACCTGCGCATCTGGCAGCAGACCGGGTGACCGGCTGTCCGGAGCGCCAATCAGCAGCGACAGGACAGCCGTTCCGTGAACGCGACGCGACGGGTCAAGCTCTTCCGGTGTCAGGCGGTGAACGTCCAGCCGCGCTTCGGACAAGGCGTCGTGATCAGGGTTGATGCCGGTGTCGATGACACCAATCGGGACATCGGCAACGCAGGCACCGACCAAGGGGTCAAGGCTGTCCCAGCCGATCTGAGCCAGCGCTGGGCAATGGCCGCCTTCGCAGGCAATCGGTTCATCGGACTGTTCCGTGCGGTAATAGTGGTTGAAATCTCCATCCGCCCCCGACGGCAGGCTGCGAACTTCGTCGCGCGCGGCGTCCAAAGTGGTGCCTTCCGGGATTGCCAGCCGCCGCGAGATGATGCCGATTTCCGGCACTGGGCGTTCTTCCAGAACGCGGTAACCCCGCTCTAGCAGGATGGCAAGATCAGCCTCGGTCAACGAAAGCGTCACGATCTCACCTGCGGCGAATGACGGCAGCTCTACCGGCGCCCGAACGATGCGGCGCGGACGTTCTGGGTTCGGTCCGGCATTTCTGTTGGTGGTGGCAGACGGCCCGTCATCGTCTGAGCCCCCCCCCGCCGCTGGGGCCACCCCCTCCGCCGCCACCGCCACTTCCAACAGTCCCGCCGCCTTTAACATTTCTTCCGATGCCTTCACAAAGATCTGGCTCAAGGCCGCATCTTCCGCCTTCTCCGCCGCCTCCTGCGCCGCCCCGAGCGAGGGCGTATTGGTCGTCGCCCCTGAAAAGACGCCGACCGCCGCCGCCTTCCGCCGCGCCTGCCGGCGATACTCGCCCGCCAGCTCGCGCAACCGTTCCGGCCACGGAGACGTGTTCGGGAAGGACGTCAGGAAATCGCGTTGGAGTCGGTTCATCATCGTAGGACAGCCTTCCAGGCTGTGGTTATTGGTTACTCGTCAGTGGTCAGTAGTCAGTGGTCAGTAGTCAGTGGTCAGTGGTCAGTGG
>JAAUPC010000198.1 GCA_012036325.1 Paracoccaceae bacterium | reverse complement strand
TGGCGGCGGTTCAGGCAAGGGCCGGGGCCGGGCGGCTGATCGTCGCCATCGCGGGCGCGCCGGGGTCGGGGAAGTCGACCCTTGCAGAAAGTCTTGTTGACCGGCTGAACGCGGGCACCCCGGCGATGGCCATGGTCTTGCCGATGGACGGCTATCACTATGACGACCTTCACCTTGTCCCTGCGGGCCTGCGCCCCCGGAAGGGCGCGCCGCAGACCTTTGACGTTGGCGGGCTTTTCCACACGCTGAAGCGCCTGAGGGCACGGGATGAGGCGGAGGTGGCCGTCCCGGTCTTTGACCGCAAGATCGAGATCGCCCGCGCCGGGGCCCGGCTGATCCCCGCCGATATCCCAGTGATCGTGGTCGAGGGGAATTGGCTTTTGTTGAACCAGCAACCCTGGGACCGGCTGCGCCCGATGTTCGACCTGACGGTGATGGTCGATGTGCCCGAACCGACTTTGCGCGACCGGCTGCGGTCCCGCTGGGTCGGGTTTGGCCTGACCGAGGCTGAGATCATCGCCAAATTGGAAGATAACGACCTGCCGAACGGGCGGCTGGTGCGGGACGGCTCGGTCACGCCGGACTACCATCTGGCGAATGGGTAGGGGGACGGTGATGGACCTGATCGACACGCACCAGCACCTGATCCTGCGCGACCGGATCGGCTATGCCTGGACCGAAGGGATGCCCGCCCTGGCCGGGGATTTCACCCGGGCCGATTATGCCGGGCTGGTGGCGGGCGCGGTGACAGCGTCGATTTTCATGGAAACCGGCGTCGATGACGCCGACTACCAGAGCGAGGCGCGGCTGGTGGCAGGGATGATCGGAACATCCGTCGGGGGGGTAAAGATGCTGGGCCAGATCGCCAGCATCCGTCCTGAGGATGACTCAGGGTTCGACGCCTGGCTTGAGGAGGCGCAGGGCTTGGGCGTCGTGGGCTTTCGCCGCATCCTGCATGTGGTGCCGGATGGGGTGTCAGAGGCGGAGACCTTCCGCGCCAAGCTGCGCAAGATCGGGCGGGCGGGGCTGCCGTTTGACCTCAACTTCCTGTCGCGGCAGCTGATCCCGGTCGGCGTCCCCCTTTTGCGCGCTTGTCCGGACCAAAGCTTTGTCCTTGACCATTGCGGCGTGCCGGATGTGGCGGCGGGCGATTGGGAGGTGTGGAAGACCGGGATCGATGCGGTGGCAGCTTTCCCGAACGTGGTCGTCAAACTGTCCGGCATCACGGCCTATTGCGCACCGGGGACAGCGACGGTGGCGTTGCTGCGGCCTTATGTCGACCATCTGCTGCAGGCTTTCGGGCCAGGGCGGATGCTGTGGGGCAGCGATTGGCCGGTGGTGAACCTTGGGGTTGGGTTGCCCGGCTGGACCCGCATGACGACGGAGTTGCTGGCGGGGCTTCCCGCCGATGAGCGGGCAGCGATTGCGCATGGGACGGCAAAGCGGGTTTACGGGGTCTGAGCGGGCACGATTTTTCTGCGAAAAATCGGGGGGTCAGAGGCCGAGGCTCTTCTCGGTCGCGGCCAGAAGTCGGGCTGAGGCGGACAGGGCCATCGTTTCCGCCGCATCCAGGTCGGGGCGCAGTTCTGCGGTGATGCCGTTCCGCGCCAGAACACGGGGCAGGGATAGGGTCACCGAGGGCACCCCGCCGATGTCCGTAGTGCGGGAGGAGAGCGACAGGACTGCGCCTTCATCAGCGGCGATGGCGCGGACGATGCGTGCGAGGCCCGCGCCGATGCCATGCCAGGTGGCCCCTTTCCCTTCAATGATCCGGTAAGCGGCGCGGCGGACGCCGGCGTCAATCTCAACCCGGACGGCATCGGTGATGGCCGCACCGACCTGTGCCGCGAAGCTGGCGATGGGGACAGACCCGCGCGGGCGGCGGACCAGCCCAGAACCTCACTATCGCCGTGTTCGCCAAGGACATAGGCATGCACCGATTGCGGCGCGATCCCAAGGTGGCGGCCAAGAAGGCTGCGGAAGCGGGCGGTATCCAGGATAGTGCCGGAGCCGATCACGCGCGAGGGGTCAAGGCCAGAGAGGCGGGTCGCGACATGGGTCATCACGTCGACCGGGTTGGTGGCCACCAAGAGGATCGCATCGGGCGCGGCGCGGGTCACGGCGGCGATGACCAGCCGGAAGACCTCGGCGTTCCGCTCAAGAAGTTGGAGGCGGGTTTCGCCGGGCTTTTGGCTGACGCCCGCGGCCAGGATCACGACGCCAGCACCTTCCAGATCAGCGTAGTCGCCGCTGCGCACCGTTACCGGGCGGGCGAAGGGAACGGCGTGCGAGATATCCTCAGCCGTCGGCCAAGGCGCGGGCGGGGTTCTGGTCGACCAGCACCACCTCGCTTGCGGCGCCGTTCAGGACAAGGGCAAAGCCTGCCGCGCTGCCGACCATGCCAGTGCCGATGATGCCAACTTTCATGCGCGCTTCCTCCATGTCCTGGCGAAGGGTGGCGCGGTCGGGTGCGGCGCGCAAGGGCAGGGTTTTCGGTCAGCGCGCGGGGATGCGTTACAGAAGGGTGTCCAGAAGGTCGTAGGACCCGGCCATGCCTTCACCCATGCCCGAGGCGAGGACCTGATCGCGCGCAGGGGCAGTGGTATAGGTGATGGTCACCTGCACGGTCGTGCGGCCGGCGGTTTCGGTGAAGGTGGTTTCCACCGTTGCGGGGCCGCCGGTCCAGTCGGGATCAAAGACTTCAACGGCGGTGATCCGGTCGGGGGTGAGGGTCTGGATGGTGCCGGACAGGGCGATCCGGGTGCCGTCCTGCATCACCCAGACATAGCGGTACTGGCCGCCGGGGCGGGGGTCCATCTCGCAGACCGCAAACGGCATATCGGCGCTGCCCATCCAGCGGGCAAGGAGGGCCGCTTCGGTATGGGCCCGGAAGACGGCGGATTTTGCGGCGGCAAAGCTGCGGGTGACGGTGATCTGGCGGTCACCTGTGCCGATGATGCGAAAGTCTGAGCGGCCGAGTTCGGGGATAAGGCGGGGAAGAAGGGCATCAAGTTTGGCGTAGGCGTCCTCCATCCCCGGAAGCATGCCGCTGGCGGCGGCTGCAGTTCGGGCCTCAGCGGTGGAATAGTGAACGGTCATGGTCAGGCGGGTGGTCTGCGGGGCGGTTTCCGTCAGGGTCTGGGTGACGGTGGTTTCGCCGCCGGTCCAGTCTTCGTCGAAAGTTTCGATGTGGGTCAGACAGCGGGGGGCATCCACTGTCAGGAAGCGACCCCGCACGCCCATCATGCGGTCAGGTGCGGTGCGCCAGACCCAGCGGAACCTGCCGCCGACGGTGACATCCATTTCGCAGGTGACCATTGGCCAGTCATTGGCCCATTGCCAGCGCGGCAGGATCAGCGGATCAGTCAGCGCGCGCCACAAAAGCGCGGGTGAGGCGTTGAAGTGGCGGGTCAGCACCAGGTCGGTGTCGCCCGACAGGGCCATGTCAAGAGTGGCAAGCATGGTCAGGCCTTTGCAAGAATGGTTTCAAGGCGGGCGTAGCTGTCTTCCAGCCCGTCCGGCATGCCCGAGGCGATGACGGCAGCGCGCGCCTCAGGGCTTGGCAAGGTCATCACCATGGTCATGCGGGTGCCGGTGCCATGGGGGGCAAAGCGGGTGTCGACATGGTTGTCAGGGGTGGGGTCGGGCAGGAACATCCGTTCGATGTGGACAATCCGCCGGGGCGTCACCTCAAGGTATTCACCGGTCGCGTGGAAGCTGGTGTCGCTGCCGTTCGTCCAGCCAAAGCGAAAGCTGCCGCCGGGGCGGGGGTCGCAGTCGCAGTCGGGCATCGACCAGCCGTCCGGCCCGATCATCCAGCGCCGGATCAGCGGGGGCTCGGTATGGGCGCGGAACACCAGCGCCGGGGGGGCGGTAAAGGACCGGGTGACGATGATCCGTGTGTCACCGTCGAGGATCAGGTGAACGGGGGCGGTCATGGGCTGTCCTCCTTCTGCAGGTCTGCCAGAACGTCATCCAGCCGGGCATAGCGCGCCTCCCACAGGGCGCGGTATTGGCCGAGCCAATCCCAAAGCTGTTCCACCGCGTCCGGTTTCAGGCGCCGGGGGCGCGAGGTGCCTTCGATGCGGGTTTCGATCAGGCCAGCATCCTCAAGCACCTTCAGATGGCGGCTGATCGCCGGTTGGCTGATCGGGAAGGGGCGGGCGAGGTCTTGCACCGTCGCCTCACCCAAAGCCAGCCGGGCGAGGATGGCACGGCGGGTGGGGTCGGACAGGGCAGCGAAGGCGGTGTCGAGGTGGGGCATCACGCGTCTTTCGGGACAGAGATGTGCTGGTGGACAATGCGCCAGCCGTCAGAGGTGCGAAAAAGGCAAAAGGTGGCGCGGACGAGGTCTGCAAAGCTGCGGCCATCGGGCGTGGTGCCGCCGCAGCGTAGCAGTCCATGGGCAAAGGCGTGGTCGGGGCCTTCGGTCACGTCAAGGTCTTCAAGCCGAAAGGTGAAACCGCCTGCCGTCTGGGGCTGCCATCCATCCCAGGTCTCGCGGTAGGCGGCAGTCGCGTCATGACGAAGCGGCGGCAGCACGTCGAAGAACACCGCGCTGGGGGCGTGGTCGCGAAGGATGGCATCCGATTGGCCGTGGGCAGTGCGGTCGGCCCAAGAATGAAGAAGGTTGGCGATGGAGGTTGGAATATCAGTGATCCGTTATGTAACAAGTCATTTATATAGCAGATATGTGAATGAAGCAAGCCTTGCGCGGAACGATGGCGGTTGCCCACCCTCTGCCCGAAGTTTCGTGCCACCGCCGCCCCCTCCTGCCGCTGTTTTGGCACGCATTCACACTGGCCAGACCGCGGATTTGCCGCTACTCTGTGGCCCAGACCCGGGGGACACATCCGGGCGTAAAGGCAGAGCAGGCGTTTTCCAGGCGGTTTTCCCATGACTGAAATGGTCTATGGCTCCAATCCCATACGGGTGACGGAACCGGTACTTCCCCGTTGGTGGCGCACCATCGACAAATGGACGCTGACCTCGGTCTTTGTCCTGTTCGGCATCGGGCTTCTTCTGGGGCTGGCGGCCTCGGTCCCCCTCGCCACGCGCAATGGGCTGGAGCCGTTCTACTATGTCCAGCGCCAGGCCTTTTTCGGCGGTATCGCCCTGGTGGTGATGATCGCGATTTCGATGATGTCGCCCGCCATGGTGCGCAGGCTGGGCGTCATGGGCTTTGCGGTGTCGCTGGTCGCGCTGATGCTGTTGCCGGTCCTCGGCACGGATTTCGGTAAGGGGGCGGTGCGCTGGTTCAGCCTTGGCTTCGCCTCGGTCCAGCCGTCCGAGTTTCTGAAGCCCGGCTTTGTCATCGTGGTGGCCTGGCTGATCGCCTCGGCGCAGGATCTGAACGGACCGCCGGGCAAGACCATCTCTTTCGCGCTGACGCTGGTTGTGGTGGCGTTTCTGGCGATGCAGCCGGATTTCGGCCAGTCGGCGCTGATCATCTTCGCTTGGGGCGTGATCTATTTCATCGGCGGTGCGCCGATGACGCTGATCGTTGTGGTGGGCGGGATCGTGGGGGTTGCGGGGCTGGTCTTCTATGAGGCGTCCGAGCATTTTGCCCGCCGGATCGACGGGTTCCTGTCGCCGGACGTGGACCCGCGCACCCAGCTTGGCTATGCCGCGAATGCCATTCAAGAGGGCGGGTTCTTCGGCGTCGGTGTGGGTGAGGGGCAGGTGAAATGGTCGCTGCCGGACGCGCATACCGACTTCATCATCGCGGTCGCGGCCGAGGAATATGGGCTGATCCTGGTTCTGGTGATCCTGGCGCTTTATGGGGTGATCGTGGTCCGCTCGCTTGGCCGGCTTCTGGCCGAGCGTGACCCCTTTGCCCGGCTGGCCGGCGCGGGGTTGGCCTGCATCTTCGGCGTGCAGGCGATGATCAACATGGGCGTGGCCGTGCGGCTTTTGCCGGCCAAGGGCATGACATTGCCCTTCGTCAGCTATGGTGGATCATCGGTCATCGCTGCCGGGATCACGATGGGCATGCTTCTGGCGCTGACCCGACAGCGCCCGCGCGGCCAGATGAGCGACGTCTTCCGGCGGGGTCGGTGATGGCGAAGCTGCTGCTCATCGCGGCTGGCGGCACAGGCGGGCACATGTTCCCGGCCCAGGCCCTGGCCGAGATGATCGAGATGTCCCGGCACTACGAGATGCAGGTGCGCGCCATGAACTCCGCCGACGAGCTGGAGTCCGCCGCCGCCCGCCTCATCCGCACCGAGGGGCAGACCAACGACAGCAATTTTGACCGCACCAGCCCCACCTTCGGCTTCATCATCGACAGCCCCGGCGTGACCTTCACCAACGAGGCTGTTTACGCCCTTGTTGGCGCGCGGGCCGAGCTGGCGGCGAAGCGAGCGGGCGGTGGCCATGCCGCTCCGCTGAGGCAGGATGGCGTTGTCGAGACGCTGATCCACCCACCGGAGAACCGACATGACCACGGACGAGAAGGTAGCACGGCGGAAGCTGTCGCTGCTGCAACTGGCCCAGGACCAAAGCGGCCACCAGGTCACCGGCTTCGAACTTTTTCCCCGCATCGCCGTCGACCTGGTGCTGCGCCACATTCCGGGGACGCGGGCGCCGCTGAAGGACCGCCGCGCGAACTCTTCATGCCGGCCGCGCAGCAGGTAGTACGCCGAGATGCTCATGATGAAGAACGCACCCATGATAAAGGCGCCGATCAACGTATGCGTGAGCCGATTGACTGAGG
>JAAUPC010000197.1 GCA_012036325.1 Paracoccaceae bacterium | reverse complement strand
ATTTAGCCTTGCCGGTGAGCTGAATCTGCCCCAGCGGATAGGGCTGCTGCGGGCCGCTGAAGTAGTAGTCGTGGAGGGCCAGGGTCTTTTGAAAGACGGTGGGGTTAGGCTCGGGGCCGATGGCGATCAGCCGGTCCTCGTCCGCCGAGTGCTTCGGATCCGGAGCGACCCGCGGCGTTCCCCAGCGGCAGCGCTCGATCTCGGCGATGATGTACTCGAGAGCCACCCGTTGCTCGGCGGCGGATTGCGTCCCCCCGCAGCGCGACTTCCGCCGTCGTCCTCATCACGGCCAGCGGCGTGCGCAACTGGTGGCTCGCGTTCCCGGTGAAATGTCGCAATGCCGCCACCGCGCCTTCCAGCCGCGCCATGAAACTGTTGATCGCGCCCGCCAGGGGTGCGGCCTCCAGCGGCACTTCGGCCTGCAAGGGGCGCAGGTCATCCGGGTTTCGTTCGGCAATCGCCGCGCCCAGCCGGTCCAGCGGCCGAAAGGCCAACGTCACCGCGCCCCAGACGATGGCCACGATGCAGCAGATCAGCACCAGGATGCGCAGGGCCGACCGGATCAGGATCTGCCGCGCCAGCGCCGACCGCGCCCGGGTCGATTCCGCTACCGTGACGGTAAAGGCCACCGACTCTGCCCCGGTCGAGATCTGGCGCGAAAGCGTGGCCCTGCGGATCGGCACCGCGCCAAAGAGGCCATCGGCGAAGGCAATCCCATCCTCACCCGGGGCCAGCACCGCCAGCGCCTCATAGCCCGTCAGAAACGTCCCCGCCGGGGCATCGACACGGTAGAACACCTGGTCCTCGGCGGCAGAGGCAAGCATTTCCAGCGCGGCAAAAGGAATATCGACCTCAAGCCCCCCGCCTTCGTCCACCGTCACCCGTTCGGCAATGGCCAGGGCTGACCCTTCCAGCACCCGGTCTGACAGGCCTTGCGCCGTCCGCACCGCTTCGCGCCATGTATCCACCAGCGCCACCACGCCAATCAGCGCGGCGGCCAACGTCAGGCCCAACAGAAGCCGGCGGCGCAGGGAGTAGCCGGTCATCCCGGCTCCACCGGGCGTTCCAGAAGGTAACCCAGCCCCCGCGCTGTCCGCAAAGCCAGCCCATAGGGCGCAATCCGCCGCCGCAGGCGCGAGACGTATTGTTCAATCGCATTGTCCGACAGAAGATCGTCAAGCGAGGTCAGCGACTGCACGATCGCCTCCTTTGTCACCACCTTGCCCGCCCGCAGGAAGAACAGCTCCAACAGCGCACGTTCGCGGGGCGGCAGGTCAAGATCGCTGTCATCCGCCTTGAACTGCCGCGTGGTCAGGTCCAGCGTCAGCGCCCCAAGCCGCACGACCGAAGATCGCAACCCCGCCTGCCGCCGCAGCAAGGACCGCACCCGCGCCTCAAACTCACGCACGTCAAAGGGCTTTGACATATAATCATCCGCCCCAAGGTCGAGGCCCCGCACCCGCTCTTCCGCCGACCCGCGCGCGGTCAGGATCATCACCGCAGGCGACGGGTCGCGCGCCCGGATGCGGCGCAGAAGGCTCAACCCATCCAGACCCGGAAGGTTCAGGTCAAGGATCACCAGCTCAAACTGCTCGGCTAGCAGCAAGGCTTCGGCGGCCAGCCCGTCGTTCACGCAATCGACGGCATGGCCCGACCCCGCCAGAAGCGTGGTCAGCGCCTCGGCCAATGGCAGATCATCCTCGACAAGCAAAAGGCGCATGGTCCCCCTTGCGGCCAGCCTAGAGCAGCAAAAGCCGCCGGGAAAGCGCCAAGGCCGGGACGGAGCCATCCCGATTTTTCGCAGAAAAATCATGCCGGAATGTTTCAGAATTCTGGTCCCGGCCTGAAGGCTTGAGCGGCGGGTCCGGATCGGGCAGGCTTCGCCGATGTGGCGCATTCTGATCCTGATCTTGTCCCTCGCCCCCCCGGCCCAGGCCGAGGTCGCCCGCTTTCCTGCACCGGGGCCGGAGGTTGCAACCTTGCGCATCTACTCCACCCTCGACCAGCCGCTTGCCGCCCCGCTGATCGCCGCTTTCCAGGCCGAAAACCCTGACATCACGGTGGTTTACGAAGACCTCTTGGCCGCTGACATTGCGGCCCGCATCATCGTTGAGACCGATGCAGGCCAGCCCACCGCCGATTTCGTCTTTTCCTCCGGCATGGACCTGCAGGTGAAACTGGCCAATGACGGCTATGCCCAAGGCGTCACCGTCCCCCTTGCCGCCGCCTGGCCCGATTGGGCCAACTGGCGCGACATGGCCTTTGCCCTGACCTATGAACCCGGGGTGCTGGTCTGGCACAAGCCCTCTTTCCCCGATGGCCCACCCCAGTCGCGGCTAGAGCTGATCGCCTGGGCCAAGACCCCCGCCGCCAAGGGCCGCATCGGCACCTATGACGTCGCACGCTCGGCAGTGGGTTACCTTTACCTCGCCCGTGACGCCGAACATTTCGCTGATATCTGGTCCCTTGTGGCCGCGATGGGCCGGGCGGACCTTCAGACCTATCCCACCAGCCAGGCGATCATCGACCGCGTGGCCGACGGGCGGCTGGCGATCGGTTACAACATCCTTGGCTCTTACGCCGACGCCCGCGCCCGGGCCGAGGCTGACCTTGGCGTCCTTCTCTTGCGCGATTTCACCGTGGTCACCAGCCGCGTGGGCCTTGTCCCCCGCGCGGCGGCAAGGGCAGATCTTGGCACCGCTTTCCTGGCCTTCCTGATGGGCCGCGACGGCCAGACCCTGATGGCCGACCGCCTGCGCCTGGGGGCTGTGTCGCTTGAGGTGTCGGGCCAGAACACCGCCCGCGCGATGGAGGCCGCCCTTGGCAACCAGCTCCGCCCCGTGCCAGTCAGCCCGGGGCTTCTGGCCTATCTTGACCAGTCCAACCGTGCCCGGTTGATCGCCCGCTGGCAGGCCGCGCTCAGCGGCCCCTAAGCCCTGTCAGCTTCCTGACAGGTTTCTGTGATGCACTCCCCCCATGGGACCGGCGCGAGGAGGCGCCGCCCGCAGAAGAACCGGCACGTCCTGTGCCACTGGGAGGAGATACCAATGAAACACGCCCTTCTCGGCGCGGCCTTTGCCGTGGCCGCAGCCACTGCCGCCTTTGCGGAAGACTACATGATCATGGCCCCCGCTGCCCCCGGCGGCGGCTGGGATTCGACCGCCCGCACCCTGCAAGAGGTGATGGTCGCCGAAGGCATCGCGGGCAACGTGCAGGTCCAGAACGTCCCCGGCGCGGGCGGCACTGTGGGTCTGGCGCAGTTCGCATCCTCGGCAGCGGGTGACCCATCGCAGCTGATCGTTGGCGGCTATGTGATGGTCGGCGCGATCCTGACCAACGCCTCGCCCGTGTCCCTGGCCGACGTCACCCCCATCGCCCGCCTGACCGGTGAGGCCGTGGCGATTGCCGTCCCCGCCGCTTCGGAACTCCAGACCATCCAGGACCTCGTCGAGAAGATGAAGGCCGATCCCGGCTCTGTCTCTTGGGCGGGCGGCTCGGCGGGCGGCGTCGACCACATCACCGTGGGCCTTCTGGCCAAGGCGGCAGGCGTCGATCCGACCAAGATCAACTACGTCGCCTTCTCTGGCGGCGGTGAGGCGCTGGCCGCCATCCTTGGCAACCAGGTCACCGCAGGCATCTCGGGCGTGGGGGAATTCCTGCCGCAGGTCGAAGCTGGCACCATGCGCATCCTTGCCGTTTCGACCGAAGGCCGCTGGCCCGGCACCGATGCGCCGACGCTGATGGAATCAGGCTATGATGTGAACGTGCAGAACTGGCGCATGATCGCCGCTGCCCCGGGCCTGACCGATGAGCAGAAGGCCGCCGTCCTGGCTGACATCGACACACTGGCCAAGTCCGAAGGCTGGAAAGCGGCGCTTGCCTCGAAGAACTGGGCCGACACCTACCTTGCCGGGGCCGATTTCGAAGCCCAGCTTGCCAAGGAAGTCGACGCCACGACCGCGATCCTCAAGGACATCGGTCTGGTGCAATGACCGGAACCCCCGGAACCGGACGCAGCCCCGATGGGGCTGCGTTCATCATCGCAGGCCTTCTGGTGGCCTTTGGCGCGGTCCTTCTGTGGGACGCAAGCCTGATCCCCGACAAGGGCGGTTATGCGGGCATCGGCCCCGCCGCCATGCCCAAGGTGGTGGGCTGGGGCCTGATCGCGCTGGCCGCAGCCACCGTGGCCGGGGCCTTCAAGGGCCGCCTTGCCGCCGTGCCACGCCAGAACCCGGTGCCACTTTTGCTGATCGGCGCGGGCCTGATCGCGCAGATCGCGCTTTTGCATCCCGCAGGTTTTGCGCTTGCGACCGGCATCCTGTTTGCTGCCACCGCCGCCGCCTTCGGCAAGCGAAACCTCCTTCTGACCCTGCCTTTGGGCTATGCGCTGGCCTTCGGCATCTACGGCATTTTCGACGGTCTTCTGCGGCTGAACCTGCCGGGCGGCTGGCTTGAAACCCTGGTTTACGGCGGCTGACATGAGCACCTTTGAATTCCTGCTTCAGGGCCTTGGCACCGCGATGCAGCCGATGATCCTGCTTTACGCGCTGATCGGCGTGACCCTTGGCACCGCCGTGGGCGTTCTGCCCGGCATCGGCCCGGCGCTGACCGTGGCGCTCCTCTTGCCCGTGACCTATGGGCTGGACCCCGCCGGTTCGCTGATCATGTTCGCGGGCATCTACTATGGCGGCATGTATGGCGGATCGACCACCTCGATCCTCCTCAACACCCCCGGCGAAAGCGCCTCGATCGTCACGGCGCTGGAGGGCAACCGCATGGCCAAGGCCGGACGCGGCGGCCCGGCCCTTGCCACCGCCGCCATCGGGTCTTTCGTCGCGGGCCTTCTTGCCACCCTCGCGCTGGCCTTCCTTGCCCCCCACATCGTCAAACTCGCCCTCGTCTTCGGCCCGCGCGAATATTTCGCGCTGATGATGCTGGCCTTCGTCACCGTCTCCGCGGCCTTCGGGGAATCCACCCTCAAGGGCCTGACCTCCCTCTTCATCGGCCTCGGCCTTGCCACCATCGGTATCGACAGCTTGACCGGCCAGGCCCGGATGTCCTTTGGCGTGCCGCAACTTCTGGACGGGATCGAAGTCACAACCCTCGCCGTGGCCATGTTCGCGCTTGGCGAATGCCTCTTCGTCGCCGCCCAGACCCACGGGCTGGACGACAAGGTTGAGGCGATCAAGGGCTCCGTCCGGATGACGGCGGCCGACTGGAAACGCTCCTCGGCCCGCCTGGCTGCGCGGGTCGGCCATCGGCTTTCCCATCGGGGCCATGCCCGCAGGCGGGGCCGACATCGCGAGTTTCCTCAGCTACGGCACCGAAAAGCGCATGTCGCATCACCCGGAGGAGTTTGGCCACGGTGCCATAGAAGGTGTTGCAGGGCCTGAGGCCGCGAACAACGCCGCCGCCGCCGGAACCCTGGTGCCGCTTCTGACCCTGGGCCTGCCGACCACCGCCACCGCCGCCATCATGCTGGCCGGTTTCCAGCAATTCGGCCTCCAGCCCGGGCCGCTCCTCTTCGCCACCGCACCGCAACTCGTCTGGGGCCTGATCGCAAGCCTCCTGATCGCCAACGTCATGCTTTTGGTCCTGAACCTGCCCTTGATCCGGTTCTGGGTCCTCCTCCTCCGCATCCCGCGGCCCTGGCTTTACGCGGGCATCCTGATGTTCGCCACGCTTGGCACCATCGGCGTCAACCCCTCGGCGGTGGAGCTGTCGATGCTGGTGATCTTCGGTTTCCTTGGCTACGGTCTCAGGCTTTACGGCTACCCCATCGCGCCGGTGGTCGTGGGGCTGATCCTGGGCCCGATGGCCGAGCAGCAGTTGCGCCGGGCGCTGGCAATCTCGCAGGGCGACTGGACGACGCTGGTCTCCACCCCCCTGTCAGCCACCCTTCTGGGCATCGCTGCCCTGGCACTGATCGTGCCGATGATCCTTCGCTTGCGCGGGCGGGGGCAAGTGCTGGCCCAGATCGCCGGCGACAGCGACTGACGCAAACGTAGGGTGGGCGGATCGCCCACCTTACCGACGTGTCACCCGCAGCCAGATGCCATCCTTTGCCCGCACCGTCAGATGTGCTGTCGGCACCGGCACCTTTCCCGGAACTGCTTCAAACCGGAAGGCCCGCACCAGATGGGCCAAAAGAAGCGTGCCCTCCAGCATGGCGAACCCCGCCCCCGGGCAGACCCGTGCCCCGCGGGAAAACGGCAGATAGCCGTCCCGCGCGGCCTCTTTCCCCTCGCCCGCCCAGCGGTCAGGGTCAAAGTCATCGGGTCGGTCCCAAAGGCGTTCATGCCGGTGCAAATGCCAGGGGCTGATCACCACCTGTGCGCCGGGCCTGACCGCCCTGCCCCGGAAATCCTCAACCACCGTGGTTTCGCGCACCATCATCGGCACGGGGGGGTAAAGCCGCAACGCCTCACGGAACACATCGCGGGTAAAGCGCAAGGTTCCCATCGTTCCGAACTCCGGGCGCAGGCCCGCCGCCTCAACTGCCACCTTTTCCTGCACCTCGGGGTGCGTCGCCAGAAGGTACAGCGCCCAAGCCAAAGCGCTGGCGCTGGTCTCATGCCCGGCCAGAAAGAAGATCGCCACCTGATCGACCATTTCCCCGGTTCCGAACGGGGCCCCGGTCACCGGATCGGGCGTCGTCATGATCTTCGTCGCCAGGTCTTGCGGGGCGGTCCCCGCCGCAATCGCCGCCGCCCGGTCCGCCGTGAGGCCGGTGATCAGCCCCCGGA
>JAAUPC010000196.1 GCA_012036325.1 Paracoccaceae bacterium | reverse complement strand
ACATAAGTGAGGTCAACCTGAACGCCGCGTTTTTCGGTGCATAAAGCGAGGATGTTGCCGAGGTAATCGTCCGGCACGAAGATGGTCGCCTTGATCCATGGCTCTTCCATCATTTCGATATGCGTCGGATCCGGCATATCTGCCGGATTATGCAGCTCGATCACCTCGCCGTTGACGGGCGGCACGAGCTACTACCTGTTCGTCGACGGGTACGGCGCCTCCAGCATCGGCGAGATCGCCAAGACGGCCGAGGAGGCCGCCAAAATCGCCGACACGGCCACCCAGCGGACCGACGCCAGCAACCAGACGATCGGCCAGCTGGGCGTCGTCGAGAGGGGAGGTGTCGGACATCGGGCGGCTCCGTTGCAGGGTTCGGGCTAGATTATTGACGGGGGGGGGCGGGGGGCAATAGAGGACTGTTTCTACGCAAGATTGGTGCCTGCGACATGGGGTCTGCGGGCGGATTCTGGAGAGATGTCATGGTGTCCCTGCGCGATGCGGCGATGAATTCGAAGGCCTGGCCGTTCGAAGAGGCGCGCGCGGTGTTGAAGCGCTATGGCTCGGGGGGGCCGGCGAAGGGGTATGTGTTGTTCGAGACGGGGTATGGGCCGTCGGGGTTGCCGCACATTGGCACGTTCGGGGAAGTGGCGCGGACGACGATGATCCGGCGGGCGTTCGAGATCATTTCGGACATACCGACTCGGCTGATTTGCTTCAGCGACGATGTGGACGGGATGCGGAAGGTGCCCGAGAACGTGCCGAACCAGGAGATGTTGCGGCAGTACATGCAGATGCCGTTGACGAGCGTGCCGGACCCGTATGGGGAGTATGACAGTTTCGGCGGGCATAACAACGCGATGCTGCGGCGGTTCCTGGACACGTTCGGGTTCGAGTATGAGTTCATCAGCGCGACGGAGTTCTACAAGAGCGGGCGGTTTGACGACACGCTTCGCCTCTGTGCCGAGCGGTATGATGCGATCATGGGGATCATGCTGGCGAGTTTGCGGGAAGAGCGGCAGCAGACCTACAGCTGCTTCCTGCCGATCCATCCGGAGTCTGGCCGGGTGATGTATGTGCCGATGAAGCATGTGGATGCGGTGCGGGGCGAGATCACGTTTGATGATGAGACCGGGCGGGAGTGGACGGTGCCGGTGACGGGCGGGCATGTGAAGCTGCAGTGGAAGCCGGATTTCGGCGCGCGCTGGGCGGCCTTGGATGTGGACTTCGAGATGTATGGGAAGGACCACTCTACCAATACTCCGATCTATGACGGGATTTGTGAGGTGCTGGGGGGGCGGAAGCCGAACCACATGACTTATGAGCTGTTCCTGGATGACCAGGGGCAGAAGATTTCGAAGTCGAAGGGGAATGGGCTGACGATCGACGAGTGGCTGACCTATGCGGCGACGGAATCTCTCAGCTATTTCATGTATCAAAAGCCGAAGACGGCGAGCGGATGCATTTTGATGTGATCCCGCGGGCGGTGGATGAGTATCATCAGCAGCTGCGGGCGTTTGTGGATCAGCCTTTGGACCAGCAGGTCAATAACCCGGTTTGGCATATCCATAACGGGAAACCGCCGGTGTCGAAGATGGTGGTCAGCTTTGGGATGCTGTTGAACCTGGCGAGCGTGTCGGGGGCGAAGGATGCGGGGGCGTTGTGGAAGTTCCTGCAGCGGTACGCTCCGGACGCGAGCCCTGAGACGCATCCGGACCTTGATGCGGCGACGGGGTATGCGGTGCGGTATTTTGCCGACAAGATCGCGCCGACGCGGGTGTTCCGTCTGCCGGACGTGCGTGAGCGGGCGGCGATGGAGGATCTGGTCGCGAGGCTGCGCGTCTGGGACGGGGCCACGGATGACGAGGCCCTGCAATCGATGGTCTTTGCGGTGGGCAAGGACCACGGGTTCGAGCCGCTACGCGACTGGTTCAAGGCGCTTTATGAGGTGCTGCTGGGGGCTAGTGATGGGCCGCGCTTTGGTGGGTTCATCGCGCTTTATGGCGTGCCGGAGACGGTCGCGCTGATCGAACGCGGGTTGCGGGGCGAGTTTGCGGGCTGACCCTTCAGCCTTTTCCGCAGGCCTGTTCCATTGACCGGGGGCGGCCCCGGTCTATGCTTTTCCATGGGGACGCATTGACCGGGAGCCACGCCCATGCGCATCGGCCTTTATGGATTACTGACTGCTGCCTTCCTTGCCTTGCCTGTCACGGCACAAGACACGCCGATTGAACAGACCATCCAGAGCCAGATCGACGCCTTTCTTGCGGATGATTTCGTCACGGCCTTCAGTTTTGCCAGTCCCAACATAAAGGGCATGTTCGGCACGGCCGAGAATTTCGGCGCGATGGTGAAGAACGGCTATCCCATGGTCTACCGCCCGGCTGAGGTGGAGATGGGCGAGTTGCGCGAGGTCGCGGGCAATCTGTGGCAGCGGGTGCGGGTTGTCGATCAGGCGGGGAAGGCCTGGTATCTGGATTACATGATGATCGAGACGGCCGAGGGTTGGCAGATCAACGCGGTGCAGCTTTTGCCTGCGCCGGACATCGGGGTCTGAAGGACCGCACTTTCTGCACCGGCCGCGCGGGCTGATCCCGCGGGACTTGAGCGGAGCGCTGCGCGCAGGGTTTTTGAGCTTTGCCTCTGGCCTGCGGCCAACCGGCAAAGCGGCGGGGCGCTGCCCCCCGGGACCCCCCCGGAGTATTTCTGAAAAGAGCAAATCCTTGCGTGGAAGGCATAGGGCGGGGGTTGACCCGGTTCGAAAGCCGTTTGCGGTTGAACCCTTTGGGCGGTCTGCGTGTTGCGCCCGGCGCGGAAGCGGCGCGCGGTCGTCTGAGGCTGGGTTAAGCCTTCCTTGCTATCCCTTCCCGTCATGGCGGCGCGGGGTTCGGGTGACAGATGCACCCGCTTCGCCCGCGGGCGGCGTAGAGCGAGGCGAGGGAACTTTCAGATGAACAAGGCAATCACCGACGGGCTGGTCCTGATGCCGCCGCCGTTTTCGGCCGGCTTGAACCTGTGGTCACGCGAGAACGGGACGCCGGGATCGGCATCTTATCAGGGGCAGGCGAATGCGTCGCTGGTCAGCAATGACCAGGACTTTGCCGGTTGTCTGGAACTGCAGAAGACCGATGCCACCCAGCGGTTGCGGTCATATGCGCAGACGCCGATTCAGGGCGGGCTTTACCTGCGGGTGACGGCACGGCTGAAGGCGATTGCGGGGAACCTGCCGTCGGTGCGAATTGCGGCCTGGGCGGGGGATATCGCAGGGGTCAACGTGGCCACGGTGACGCAAGTTGGCCCGACGGTGGCCCTGACGACTTATGGCGAGGTGGTGACGGTCAGTGCCATCATCTCGATCGCGGCGCGGACCGGGGTGGACATGGCCTGGACGACGCAGGTGACCTACGCCCATGTCGGGCTTGACCTGATCGGCCCGAACGGCGGGATCGTGCGGATTGACGACATCGAGGTCGAGGATGTGACCAACATCTTCATCCGCAAGCTGATGGACTGGGTCGATGTGCGTGACTATGGCGCTTTGGGCAATGGCACCACGAACGATGTGGCGGCGTTTCTGGCGGCAGATGCCGATGCGAACGGGCGGGAAATTCTGGTGTCGGGCGGGGTGTTCCGGCTGACCAGCGATGTCACGATCAACAGCCGCATCCGGTTTGAGGGCACACTGTCGATGCCCGCGAACCGCCGGATCACGCTGACGCGGAACTTTGACCTGGACACTTACGGCCAGGCCTTCGGGTCCGAGATCGAAGGGTTTCGCCGGGCGTTGCAGGCGCTGTTCTTCTTCACCGACCATGTGACCCTGGACCTGTCCGGCCGCCGTGTGGACATGAGCGAGCCGATCGACGTGGCGGCCTTGACCGGGTTGACCGATTTCTCGAACCGGCGGGTGATCCGCAATGGGCAGTTGAACGCGGTGGGCGGGCCGGCTTGGGCCACGACCGAAGTGACATCCGTCGCGACCTATTCGCTGGCCGCGACGACCACGCTGACGGGCGTGGCCAACATTGCCAGCATTCCGGTGGGTTCGCTGGTGATCGGGACCGGGGTCGGGCGCGAGGTTTATGTTAAGTCGAAGAACGTGGGCGCGGGCACGCTGGAGCTGAGCCAGCCCTTGTGGGGGGCGGTGGGCACCCGGCCCTACACGTTCCGGCGGTTCCAGTACATGCTGGATTTCAGCGGCTTTGCGCAGCTTTCGCGCTTTGAAATCGAGGACATGGAGTTCAACTGTGTCGGCAACTGCTCGGGCGTGATGCTGCCCTTGTCGGGGTCGACGCAAAGGTTCGTGTCCTGCACCTTCAACCGGCCGCTGGACCGGGGGATCACTTCGATCGGGGCGGGGTGTCAGGGCATTTTCGTCGACATGTGCCAGTTCCTGTCGAACGAACAGTCGATCCCGGCGGTGGCGCGCACCACGATTGCGATGAACGTGCAGGCCAATGACGTGAAGCTGCGCAACAACCGGATTGTCCGGTTCGCGCATTTCGCGGTGGTGAACGGGACGGGCCACCTGATCCACGCCAACCACTTCTTCCAGGGTGATACAGAAGTGGCAGGCGTGCGGCGGGCGGGGCTGATTTTCACGCAGACCAACGTGTCAACCGTGGTGACCGGCAACTACATTGACAATTGCTTCATCGAATGGGGCAACGAGCATGACCCGACGCCGGAGTTCAACAACGAGTTTTCGTTCGGCGGGCTGAACATTGTCGGCAACGTGTTCATCGCGTCAAACACCTCGTCCGCGTTCCGCTGGATTGTGGTCAAGCCCTACGGGCCGGGGCATTTCCTGAGCGGGTTTTCCCTGACCGGGAACAGCTTTCGGGTGTTCAACGCGATTGTGGACCGGGTGGAGATGCTGGACACCTCGATCGCGACGCTGGATTTCACGCGGACGCGGAACGTGCGGGTTGAAGGCAACAGCTACAACCAGATCGAACAGACGATCATGAACCCGATCACGGCAGTTCATACGCAGAACACGGCTGCGGATACCTGGAACGTCAGCGCGGGCACGCTGATCCCGTTTGGCGGGCGGATCAGGATGGTGGAATCGGTGGTGCCGGAAGGGGCCATTACCACGGCGGCGAGTGCGGCGCGCTACATGTTCCCGAACGCCACGCCGGGGACTGGCACGTCGGGCAATGAGGTGCAGTTGCGCTGGGGTGAGGCGGTGCGTGGCAAGACGATCGTCCAGATGCGGATGGACGCGCCGTAAGGTGGCGTGAGGTTTGACACAAGCGAAGGGCGGTCCTGCGGGGCCGCCCTTTTTCACAGGTCGGTGGGGTCGATCCGGTGGGCGCGGCCAAAGCCCGCGTTCAGAAGGGCCGAGACAGGGGCCAGCCGGACAAAGGCGAAATCGGGCAAGTCGATGTAGACCGCCGCTTTCGGGTTGCGCGCAAGCCAGCGGTCCCGCAGGGCCGGGCGTGAGGGATCATCCGGCGAAACAAAGGCGGCACGCGCCTGGATCATCAGCCGGGGATGGGTCAGGGGGTCGCCCTTGACGCCAACCTCACCCAGCATCAAGGCGCAGGCGGGGTAGGCCCGCAGCGCGCTGAAATGGGGCGCGAGGGCAGAGATCAGTGTCAGAAGACCCTCGTCCGGGTCGCGGAAAAAGGCGATGCGGCTGATGCCGGGGGTGCGGGTAACCGGGTCAGTCCAGGCGAGGGCGGCGTGGCCTAAGGTCAGAAGGCCGCGCGCAAGGTCAAGGGCGGGGGCGTCGGCGGGTTGGACGGGATCGGGTCTGGGGGGGCATCGGGCTTCAACTTGATTGACAGGGGGGCCGGGCGGGCGTCATCTGACGCCATTCACGCAGTCGCCAGCGATTACTGGCCAGACCCATTTGCTGGACGGTAGCATGACCGACACGCCCCAGGGCCACAATGGCCTGACCGAATTTCTGCCGAAGATCCTGACCGTCTGGCGTGAAGGCTATGGGCTTGGCGATCTGAAGGCCGATGCGCTGGCCGGGCTTACGGTGGCCATCGTGGCGCTGCCTTTGTCGATGGCGATTGCCATAGCCAGCGGGGTCGGGCCGGAGCGCGGGCTTTACACGGCGATTGTCGGTGGGTTCCTGGTCAGCGCGCTGGGCGGGTCGCGCTATCAGGTGGGCGGGCCTGCGGGGGCGTTCATCGTCCTCGTCTCGGCCTGTGTGATGGCGGTTGGCTTGCAGGGGCTGATCCTGGCAACCTTCCTGTCCGGCCTGTTCCTGATCGCGGCGGGGGCGCTGCGGTTCGGGACCTATATCCGCTATATCCCCTATCCGGTGACGGTGGGCTTTACCGCCGGGATCGCGGTCATCATCTTTGCCAGCCAGTTGCGCGAGATGTTCGGCCTGACCCTGCCCGGGGCCGAGCCGGGCGAGGTTTTCGCCAAGCTGGAGGCGCTTTGGGCGGCGCGGGACACGGTGACGACGCGGTCCAGGTCCTTCCGTTTCACATCACCGAACCCCTTGCCGACATACCAGCTGGCCACGGAGACAGCGGGATCTGACTTCCCGTCGTCCACCACCGTGACCAACTCGGAAGCCACCCGCTGCCCGATCCGGTCGAGATCGACAAGACCCTGATCGGCGACGGTTCCCTCCTCTCCCGCCCGCTCGCCCTCGACCCGCGCCTCACCGGCGCCTCCTAAAAAATGCCCGATTTAAAATGCCCGATGCCCGATGCCCGATTTCCGAATGTAGGAGCGGCTTTACGCCGCGATTCCGAAATTAGCGTCAATTAGCGTCCATG
>JAAUPC010000195.1 GCA_012036325.1 Paracoccaceae bacterium | reverse complement strand
CAACGCAGCTTCGGCGCCACCAGCCAGTCAGCCCGACCAGCCCCGCAATCGGCGCCTTGGGTCACAGGTGGAAGGGTCGGCCAGGACGGCAACAACGGGTTCTTCGCAAAGACATCGGGCATCGCGCCCCCCTGCCCCGGCAGCGCCCACAAGATCAGCAGCGCCAACCACCAGACGGACGAAAGATAGGCCATCGCCCCCTGCAACAGGTGAAACCGCGACAACGGATGCAGACCCGGGGCCATCAGCAGGCGAAGATGCTGCAGATTGCCCTGACACCAACGCTGATCCCGGCGCAGATAGCCGACCAGCGTCTCGGGCGTGTCTTCAAAGCTGTCCGCAGCTTCGGGCATCATCCGCACACCCCATCCGGCCCGGCGCAACAGGGCGGCTTCGACAAAGTCGTGGCTCAGGATCACGCCCCCGCGCGGGGCCTTGCCCGGCAGATGCGGCAGGCCCGCAGAGGCGGCAAAGGCCCGGATGCGGATCAGGGCGTTATGACCAAGGAAATTGCCCGTCACCCCGGCCCACATCGCAAAGCCACGCCCCATGTTGACGCCGTAAACCTCGGACGCAAAGCATTGCAGGCCTTGCCAGAGGGTCCGGCCCGGCAAAACGCGCGGCACCGTCTGGATCAGGCCCAGCCCTGGCTCCTGCGCCAGTGCATCGGCCAGCTGCAGCACAGTGCCCACCCCCATGATGCTGTCGGCATCGAGGATCAGCATCGCGTCATGCGCTGCCCCTTGGGCTTGCACCCAACTGCGGATGTTTCCGGATTTGTAATCGTTATTCGCAACGCGACGGCGATAATTGATTGTCAGGCCCGCGTGCAAGCGGGTCGCGTTCGCAACTGCCGTCTCTTCCAGACCTGCTGCTGCAAGGCAACGTGTGTCCGACAGGATCTGCAGGGTAAAGCTGTGGCGACCCCTCCCTTGCAGACCAGCCAGAAGGCGCACCGCATGGCCAATGGTCTCCTCAGGCGGTTCGCCATACATCGGCAAAAGGATCGCGACTTTCAGGCCATGCAACGGCTTTGCCAAGGGACGAGCCCGCCAAAACAGCCCCAGCGTGGCAGTGCCGACCGATAGAACAACCCAGTAGAAGGCAAAACTGGTCACCCCGACCAGCGCACCTTCGGCAAGGGTCAACCGCCCGTCCAGCGCAAACCACCCCAGCGAAAGCCAGCCAAGCATGACCGTGACGCAAAGCGGAACCAGCAGGATCAGCGCCCTGACCACCAAAGTCAGCCCGCCGCTGCGGATGCCCGGGGCCTGAGGGTCACGAAACGGGGCCTGGAAATCCTGATCCGGCATTGCCAGCGGGGGTGGTGCACTTTCCGCCGGGGTCACCTGACGCGGGGCGAAGGTCACGCTGCCACCCACCGGTTCAGCCAGACCTCGGCCACCGGGCGGCCACCGCGCCACAACTCGGCCCGCAGTTCTGCAAGCGGGACCTCGCCCTTCAGGGTAAAGTCAAGCCGCATCCCGCCTGTCGCTGGGTTCATCTGCACAAGCTGGGCCGAAATCTCGCCCGCGCTGGTGCTGACCCGCGCCTCGACCTGGACGGGGTCAGTGCCAAGGGCGGGGTGCGGTGCGTAGTCGATGGTAAAGATGCGTCCGTTTTCGAACACCCGTGCGCCGGTGCGGCTGTGCGTAACCTTGGCCACCAAGCCTTCGACAGGGGCCACGTCCGCCCAGTGCAGCCGGTAGTCGAACCGATGGTCTTGCCCGGCCTTCAGCGGCCCGGCAGGCCGCCAGAAGGCGACGATATTGTCGTTGATTTCCTTGTCGGTCGGAATCTCAACCAGCATGACCGCGCCCGGGCCCCAATCGCCGATCGGTTCGACCCAAAGCGAAGGCCGGCGTTCGTAATGGGCGACCAGATCATTGTAGTCCCCCGGCTGGCGCGCCCTTTGCATCAGCCCGAAGCCGCGCGGAGAGGTGTCGCCGAAGGCGCTGACCTCAACCGCCAACGGGTTGGTCAGGGGCCGCCACACCACCTCCCCCGCGCCGTTCAGCATCAAAAGGCCGTCGCTGTCATGCACCGCTTCGCGGAAATCGTCGAACCGGGTGCGGTTGATGTCGCTGAACAGAAACATCGACGTGCCAGGCGCAATGCCCGCCGTGGTCAGGTCAACGCGGGGAAAGAGGTGGCTTGCAACCTCGATCACCGTCGTTTCACCCTTGGTGATCTTGAACGTGTAGGCACCTGCGACCGACGGGCTGTCCATCAGCGCATGCACGGTGACGGTGGGCGCGCCGGGCTCGGCAGCCTCGATCCAGAAGTCACGGAAGACGGGAAATTCTTCCCGTCCATTGGCGGCAGTATTCAACGCAAGACCCCGCGCCGAAATCCCATAGGCAAGGCCCCGGCCAATCGCGCGGAAGTAGCTTGCCCCTTGAAACACGGCATATTCCTGGAACCGGTCCTCGGCCTCCAACTCTCCCAGCAAACGGAAGCCCGCGAAGCCCGTGCCTGCCTCGGGCAAGGCGGGAAACTGGTCGGTTGTGTCGAAAGCGCGCAGCTCAAACGCGATCTCACGCGACTGGCCGTCTTCAACCGCGTTCAGGCCAATCTTGTGCGGGAAATACAGGCCCGCCACAAAGAATTCAGCCTGCACTGCCCCCGGCGTGCCGCGGTAGAGCGTATGGCGGGTGTCAAACCAGATGCCGCGAAAGGCGTCATACGAGAGATCAAGCCAGTCTTGCGACACTGCAGGGGGCGGCACATAGGCAGCAGCCCCCAAGGCGCGGGCGCGGGCAATGACCATCCCGGGGTCAAAAGGCATGGGCGACCCCAGGGTCATTCCGGCGACCTCGGGCGCGTCCTCGGCCCATGCCGGAGCAAGCCCCATGGCCGACAGCCCCCCATCCATGACATCAGCGTACGACGCGAAACCCCGGTCATGACCGCGCCTCGGGCTGCGGGGCCAGGTCGGCTGCCATCGGGGATGGCCGCGCGGTGGCGGTCTTCCAAGGCTGGCTTTTGAAGAACGCGGCCAGACGGGCCACCGCGATGATCAGCGCAAATCCCGCCAGGTTCACCGCCAGGGCAGCAAGCGCCCCGCCCCCGGCCAGGTTCAAGACAGCCCCAAGCACGCGGGCCAACACCATCGAGGCGGCAAAAACCGCAAGGGATTGCTGCCCCACGCGGCAGACAAGGGCCACGATCTCTCCGATCCAACCAGCCTGACGTAGCCGTGCCCCCATCGGACCGACGGCCACCCAGGCCAGATAGGCCAGCGCCAGAAAATGCACAAAACGCAGGATGCCGAAGTTGGTCTTGTCAAAGAGCGGGGCCGCACTTTGCCGGACATCCCGGATCACTTCGACCTGGCCGATGATCTTTCCCCAGGCGAAGGGAACCGACAGGACCACGATCCCTGCCGCCAGCCAGACCAGACTGCGGCGCACCGGCGGAGCTGGAATCCAGCCTGCCATCAGCGCAAATCCGGTGAAGAAGACCAGCTGCCAGGCAAAGGGATTGAAGTACCATCCGCGGTCGGACGGGGTGATGAACCACAACTCAGCCGGAAAGTTCAGCCCGGCGGTTGCCGCAACCCAAAGCCCAAGGCTGGCGGCAAAGGCCAGTCGGACATCCGCCCGCGCAAGGCCCATCATCACCGGGATCAGCGCCAGTATCACCAGATACATCGGAAGAATGTCGAAGTAGTTCGGCACATAGGTCAGCGTCATCAACCCGATCAGGTTCGGCCCGGTATTGGTGATGAAGGGATAAAGGTTCAGCGCCCCCACCTCATCCCGGGGGAAAACCCCAGTCATGTTGATCGCCAGCATCAGAAGAAGCGTCACGAAGAACACACCCAGATGCACCCAATAGACCTGCCAGATCCGATGCAGGATGCGCAGCGTTCCCATCAGCCATCCGGCCCGGCCAAAGACCGCCCCGAACGCAACGGCCGAGGCCATCCCAGAGCAGAAGACGAACATCTCGGTCGCGTCAGAAAAGCCAAATCGGGCCGGGATCCACAGCGTCCAGGGGTTGCCGGTGATATGGGCGATCAGGATGATGAACATGCCCAGACCGCGAAAGAAGTCGAGCCGCAGGTCACGCTGTCTTGTGGGGTGCGGCATATCAGACGGCCTGGGCCTGAACTGCGTCAATCAGCGACAGGCGGGCAGCGGTGTAGCCATCGACCGATCCACCCCGCCGGGCCATGCGGTCCTGCAATAGAGAGCCGGCGGCATCGGTATAGCCACCGCGCAAAGCGGCCTCGATGGTGATGCGCTCAAAGACATCACGCTGCGCATGGCTGCCGCCGATCTGCTGGAGGTCAGCCCGACCCGCACGCAAATGCATCCAGGCGACCGAATACTCCCCAGCAGCAAAAGCCTGCAGCCCTTGGGCCACATGCAGGCCAGGATGCGCAATCACGCGCTGCGCCTCGTTCCCGGCGGGACGGGTGGATTGCATTCGCGCGATCAGCCCGGCGGCGGCACGGTCCCTCTCGCCGCCGCACAAGGCCAGCATGTAGTGCAGGTCGGCGAAGGCAAGGCAGCCATCCGTCGCCCGGTTTTCCGACAGATTTGCCAGCTCTTCCCAGCGGTTGCCGACATTGACCCCTTCCAGCTCCAGCCGCGCCAAAAGCGACGCCCCGTTCGAGATGTCGCGGTAGTCATCGGTCTTTTCCGCCCGGATATCGGCATCATAAAGCGCCAGGGCGGTGTCGTACTGGCCAAGGTCAAGGTGCATCAGCGCCCGGTGCCACCAGACATGGAAGCGAAAATTGTTGCAATGCGCCCAAGAACTTTCACGCCCCGTCAGCCAGTCAAGCCCATCCCGCGCCCGCCCGGTGGTGTCAAACACATGCGCCACGGCATGAAGGCCCCAGGCATCATCCGGGGCCAGGTCCACGCCCTTGCGACCAGTGCGCTCGGCCTGCGCAAATTCACCGGTTTCTTCCAGGGTGAAGGCGTGGCAGCCAAGGATATAGCCCGCGCGGGGTGGTCATTCCAAGCGCCGATCACCCCTTCGACTGAAGCGCGCATCGCGTTCGGCCGCCCCATGACGAAATGGATCGCCTGGATCATCTTCATCGCCAGCGCATCGCGTGGGTTCAGGGACAGGACCACCTCGATCCGCGCGACGGCACGCGTGGGCGCCCGTTCAGCCAGTCACCAAGGGCATGGACAAAGGCAATCTCGCGCATCGTCGCCGGGGCCCCGGTTACGGCGGCGGCATAGGCGTCACGCGCCACGGCAACCATCTCGGCCCGGCCAAGAAGCAGGCAAGACACCCCCCGGATCGCCTGGCCCAGCGCAAAGTCCGGTGCCGCGGCCAAGACGCGGTTCAGGTCAGGGCCGGTGCTGGCCGCATGCGACAGGATGCCCAGGATCACCCGGTTCCAGTCGCCGATCAGGTCCGAAGGCAGCGAGGTTGGACTTCCGCACAGGTCTTCGGACATCGGCATGGGGCGACCTTTCACTAGACGTGGCGAAGGCCTGCGCGACAGGGTGCGTCACAGGCGCTGGTCCCGTGCGCTTCGTGATCAGATCGCGGTTCGTTACAGGGTCAGGCGATTGTAACGCGTCCCTCACGAAGGCGTTACAGCCCCGGCCTAGAACGCCCCGTCATAGGCACGCCTGGGAATATGTGCGGCGATCAGCGTGAAGCGGTCACTCACAAGGGCAGCCTTTGCCGCATGTGTCAGCGCGGCACTGTCCGACACATCCACCCCGTGCCCGCCAAATGCGCGGGCAAGAGCGGCAAAATCCGTACCTGGCGCCCCAAAATCAACGCCCAGATTGGGCCGTTGGCCTGCACGCTGCTTCATCTCGATCAGGGTCAGGCTGTGGTCGACCAAGACGCAGATGATGACCGGCAGCCCTTGCGCAGAGAGGGTGGCAAGCTCCCCTGCCCCCATCTCCAGCCCCGCATCGCCAACGAAGGCCAGGACCGGCGCATCCGGTCGGCCCAGCTTGGCCCCGGCGGCAAGGGGGACCGCGCAGGCCATGGTGCAAAGACCCGAGGATTGCAGCATCAGCCGCGGGGCCGGGCAGTCCCACATCTGGCTCACCAGAATGCGGTGCGCGCCGGAATCTGCTGTAACCACGGTGTCTGCCGGCATGGCGGCGCGAAGGGTGGAAAAGACAGCATGCGGCCCCCAGCTATCAGGGCCAGAGAATGCCGCCTTCAGCGCGGCACGGGCTGCCAGTGGCTTGCCGTCGGCCCAGCGGGGCCCGGTGTCGTGCCGAAGCGCGTCAAGGGTCAGCGCAAGGTCGCCAATCAGGGGAATATCGGCCCGATGCATCCCCGTGGTCGCGGCGGGGTGGGGGCGATGTCGATCACGGTCTGGCCTTCGCCAAAGGCATTGCGCCAACCGATGCGCATTTCGATGGGTCATAGCCCAGCAGCAGGATCGTATCCGCCTCTGCGATCAGCGGCATCAGGATGCGGTCAGCTTTTGGCGACAGACCCGCGCCACCAAGGCAAAGGGGGTCAGCCTCGGGCATCACGCCCTTGGCCTTGTAAGTGGTGATCAGCGGGATTCCATGCGCCCGGCAGAACCCGGTTATCGCAGGCCCTGCAGCCTCGTTCACCGCATCGACGCCCGCAATCGCCAGCGGACGCTTGGCACCTTTCAGCGCGGCCAGCGCCTTGGCCACTGCCGCAGGCGGTGGCAGTCCGGACATTGTCGACCAGGGCGATACCGGGGCATCTGCAGCCGCCCCCTCTGCCACGCCGATCGGCACGTCCACATGCACCGGCCCCGGCTGGCCCGAGGTAGCAAGCGCAATC
>JAAUPC010000194.1 GCA_012036325.1 Paracoccaceae bacterium | reverse complement strand
CGGCGCGTCGCGGCTGTCGAACGCCTATGCACGCGCGCTGAACTCCCAAGGCGTGGACGCCCACAGCCTCTCTGTCACCGACTGCACCCTGGCCGGGCTCTCCAGCCTTGCCCTTCAGACTGAGGCCGCCAGATGACCCACCGCAACCTCATCGCCATCCTGCGCGGGATCACCCCTGCCGACGCTGTCGCCGTGGCTGAGGCGCTGGTCGCCGCCGGGATTACAAGGATCGAGGTGCCGTTGAATTCCCCCGATCCCTTCACCTCCATCGCCGCCATGGCCACGGCCCTGGGAGCCGAGGCGGAGATCGGCGCAGGCACCGTCCTCACCGTCGAAGACGTCGCCAAGGTCCAAGCCGCCGGCGCACCCTCATCGTCTCGCCCAACTGTGACCCCACCGTGATCCGCGCCACCCGTGAGCGTGGCATGGCCAGCTGCCGGCGTGATGACCCCGACCGAATGCTTCGCCGCCCTCCAGGCCGGGGCGACCGGCCTCAAGATCTTCCCGGCCTCCCTTATCGGACCTGACGGCCTCAAGGCCATTCGCGCCGTCCTGCCAAAGGCGCTGCCGGTCTATGCCGTTGGCGGCGCAGGCCCCGCGAACTTTGCCCAGTGGGTCAACGCCGGGGCTTCTGGCTTTGGCATCGGCACCGCGCTTTACACCCCCGGCACCACCCCGGAGGAGATCACCACCCGCGCCGCGACAATCGTCGCCGCCCATGACGCGGCCTTCGAATGACCGTTACCACAGCCATCTTCGATGACCGCCCCTGCCAGCTTGGCGAAGGCCCGCTTTGGCACCCCCTCCGCCAGCAGTTGATCTGGTTCGACATCACCGGCAAGCGCATGCTGTCGCGCACCGATGCAGGCCCGCAGGAATGGCCACTGGACGAGATGACCTCCGCCGCAGGCTGGGTTAGCCGCGACGAACTCCTCATCGCCTCGGAAACCGGCCTCTACCGTTTCCACCTCGAAACCGGCACCAAAACCCTCCTCACCCCGCTTGAAGCAAATCTTCCCGACAACCGCTCCAACGACGGCCGGGCTGACCCGCAAGGCGGCTTCTGGATCGGCACCTTGGGCAAACAGCATGGCGACGACCTTCCCGCCAAGGGTGCGATCTACCGCTTCTACAAGGGCGAACTGCGCAAGCTCTTCTCCCCCATCGCCATCTCGAACAGCATCTCCTTCACCCCCGATGGCAGGACCGCCTGCTTTTCCGACACCCTGACCGGTCGCGTCATGCGCGTGGCCCTCGACGCCCAAGGCTGGCCGAAGGGCGACCCCGAAACCTACCTCGACCTCACTGCCGAAGGCCTCAATCCCGACGGCGCGGTGATCGACACGACTGGGGTGATGTGGCTGGCCGAATGGGGATCCGCCCGCGTTGCCGCCTACGCCCCCGATGGCACCTTCCTGCGTGCAGTCAGCTTTGACGCGCCGCACACCACCTGCCCGGCCTTCGGCGGGGATACGCTTTACTGCACCAGCGCCCTGCAAGGCATGGACGCCGCCGCAAAGGCCGCGCACCCCCATGCAGGCAAGACCTTCCTGGCCCGGGGCATCGCCACCGGCCAAACCGAACACCAGGTGATCCTTTGAAACGCACGCTCGGAGTCTGCTACTACCCCGAACACTGGCCCGAAGCGCAGTGGCAAGAAGACGCCGCCCGCATGGCCGCCCTTGGCCTGACCTGGGTCCGCATCGGTGAATTCGCGTGGAGCAGAATGGAGCCCACGCCCGGCACCTATGACTGGGCCTGGCTTGACCGCGCTATCGAAACCCTTGGTGCGGCGGGTCTGAAAGTCGTCCTCGGCACCCCCACCGCCACGCCTCCGCGCTGGATGATCGACCGCCACCCCGACATGCTGGCCTTGGACAAAGATGGCAAGCCCCGCGGCTTCGGCTCCCGCCGACACTACTGCTTTTCCCACCTCGGCTACCGGGCGGAGTGTGCGAAGATCGTCACCGCAATGGCCGAACGCTACGGCAAGAACCCGCATGTCGCCGCCTGGCAGACCGACAATGAATACGCCTGCCACGCTACAACGCTGTCCTATTCCAAGGCCGCGACCGATGGTTTCCGCAACTGGCTGGCCCAGAAATACCAGTCGCCCGACGCGCTGAACCGCGCCTGGGGCAATGTGTTCTGGTCGATGGAATACGCGGATTTCAACGATATCGGCCTGCCGAACCTGACGGTCACCGAACCGAACCCCAGCCATGTGATGGACTTCCGCCGCTTCGCCAGTGACGAGGTGGTCAGCTTCAACCGCCTGCAGACCGAGATCATCCGCCGCCACTCCCCCGCGCCAATCGCCCACAACTACATGGGCGCGGTGACCGAGTTTGACCATTTCGGCACCGGCGCTGACCTCGATATCGCAAGTTGGGACAGCTACCCCCTTGGGTTCCTGTCGGACCGCATCCCCGCGCCCGCTGACCACAAGCTACGCTTTGTCCGCCAAGGCGACCCGGACTTTCAGGCCTTCCACCATGACCTTTACCGCGCCGTGGGCCGGGGCCGCTGGTGGATCATGGAACAGCAGCCCGGGCCCGTGAACTGGGCACCCTACAACCCCGACCCCCTGCCCGGCATGGCCCGCCTCTGGGCATGGGAGGCCTTCGCCCATGGGGCCGAGGCGGTGTGTTACTTCCGCTGGCGTCAGGCCCCCTTCGCGCAGGAACAGATGCACGCAGGCCTTCTGCGCCCCGATAGCGCCCCCGCCCAGGCCTTTGGTGAGGCGATGCAGGTCGCAGGCGAACTGGCGCAGATGCCCGATGTCGGCACCGCAAGCGCCGACGTCGCGCTGATCTTTGACTATGCGTCGGATTGGGCCTGGGAAATCCAGCCCCAGGGCCGCAGCTTCAGCTACTTCTGGCTGGTGTTCCACATTTACAAGGGCCTGCGCCGTCTGGGCCTGAACGTGGATATCCTCCCCCCCGACACAGGCGATCTTTCGGCCTACAAGCTGGTGCTGGCACCGGGCCTTTTCACCCTGTCTGACCCCCTGAAAGCTGCCCTTGCCGCCCATCAGGGCACTGCGATCCTCGGGCCCCGCACGAACTCCAAGACGGCGAATTTCTCGATCCCCGTGCCGCTGCCGCCGAACCTTGCGGGCCTTGATGCGAAGGTGATCCGCGTCGAAAGCCTGCCGCCCGATGTGCCGGTGCCGCTGGCCCAAGGTGGCGCGCTGGTCCACTGGCGCGAAAAGCTGGAAGGCACGGCGGATGTGACCGAGGTCGCCGAAGACGGCTGGCCCGCGCTCGTCTCCGCAGGCCGGATGAACTATCTTGCCGGTTGGCCGGATGACCAGGCGCTGCAGCGCATCCTCCACCGCGCCTGCCTGGCCGAGGGGATCGAGAGCGACCCCTTGCCCGAGGGCCTCCGCCGCCGCGATACCGCAACGCACCGCTTCATGTTCAACTACAACTCGGTTCCGGCCGAATGGGGCGGTGTGACCATCCCGCCCGCCGGGGTGCATTGGACAGCGCTCTGACCGGGTTCCGCCCCGGGCTGGCCACGCCGCTCGGCTCGGGTCAAAGATTAAAGGATTCCTAAGGCGCGGCGGTAAGCCTTTGTTTTCGTTGCGGCCAGAATTCTGTCCACGCTGGTCGGGCTAGTCCTGCAGGCTGACGGCTCCGGTCACCGGCAGGAAGGCCACCCCGTTCGGACCCAGCGTCAGCCGCCCCTCAGCCAGGCCAGCATGCCGCCCCGGCCCGACAGGCAGGCTGACCCCCTCGACCGTGACCACCCGCGTGACCGGGGACAGGTTGAAGACACAGAGGATCGCCCCCTCCCCCTCGCCCCGCTGAAAGGCCAGGATCGGCTCACCCACCGTCAGAAAGCGGGTCTTCCCGTCCCGCAGGGCGCTGGCCTTCCGGAAAGCCAGCATCGTCCGGTACCCCTCCAGCACCGACCCCTGCGCCCCAAGCTGCCCCTCAACATGCCGCGCCGCATGCTCCGCCTTGACCGGCAGCCAAGGGGTTCCAGTGGTGAAGCCCCCGTTGGCCGACCCATCCCAAACCATCGGCGTCCGGGTGTTGTCGCGCCCCACCGGTTCCGGCCAGAAAGCGATGCCCTGCGGATCGGTCAACTCCTCCAGCGTCAGGGGCGTGTCGGTCTGGCCAAGCTCCTCACCCTGCCACAGGCAGATTGAGCCTTCGAACGACAGCAAGAGCGCCCCCGCCTGCTTGGCCAGCGCCTCACCGCTCTCGCCATGCTTGGCCCAGCGGCTGACATGGCGCACCACATCATGGTTGGAGAACGCCCACATCGGCCACCCCTCCGGCGCGCCCTGAAAGAAGCCGCCGATCCGGTCACGGAAGAAACCGGCGGAATAGTCGTAGCCCATCATCTCAAACGAATAGCACTGATGCAGCCGCCCGGGCGCTGTATACTCCCCCATCATCCGGATCGCATGGTGGCTTTCGCCCATTTCACCCACGGATGCCGCCCCGAACTCGTCCAGCACCGTCCGGATGCGTTCCATCCAAAGAAGGTTCTCCGCCTGGTTCTTGTCAAAGAGATGATACTGCATCCCGTAAGGATTGCCCTCAGCCTCAACCTTCACGCGGAAATCGGCGGGGTTGTCGCGGAACAGGGGATCGTGGAAGAAGTAGTTGACCGTGTCAAAGCGGAAGCCATCCACCCCCCGCGCCATCCAGAAGCGCAGCACGTCCAAAGCCCAGTCCTGCACGGCCGGGTTGTGATAGTTGAGGTCAGGCTGGCTGGTCAGGAAGTTGTGCAGGTAATACTGCTTCCGGCGCGCATCCCAGGCCCAGGCGCTTCCCCCGAACACCGACAGCCAGTTCGAAGGTGGGCTGCCGTCGTGGCGCGGGTCGGCCCAGACATACCAGTCCGCCTTGGGGTTGATCCGGCTGGCGCGGCTTTCGGCAAAGAACGGGTGCTGATCCGAGGTGTGGCTCAGCACCTGATCAATGATGATCTTCAGCCCCAAGGCATGTGCCTTTGCCACCAGCGCGTCAAAATCGGCCAAAGTACCAAAGACCGGGTCCACGTCGCAATAATCGCTGACGTCATAGCCCATGTCCTTCATCGGGCTGCGGAAGAAGGGGGAAAGCCAGACCGCCTCAACCCCCAGATCGGCAAGATAGGGCAGGCGGGCGGTGATACCGGGCAGATCGCCCACTCCATCGCCGTCCGTGTCCTGAAAGGACCGGGGATAGACCTGATAGGTCACGGCACCACGCCACCAGTCTTGCATCTGACCCTCCCGCCCCGCCGCCCGCCGCGCATAGCGGGCCTTTTGACCTTTCAACAGGGAAACACGCGGGAAGTCGCACCAAATGCCTAGTTCATGGGCAATTTGCGGCAGTTCGGCCACGGATTGCGTGGGAAATAGGCAGATGTCCCGGGTCTGTACCCATCACAATTCTCCATTTGACGCCGCCCGCGACCGGGCGCACCTTCCCGCCCTGACCAGCGAGGCCTGCGCATGACCAAGACCCCCCTTCTGACCGCGGTCCTGATTGCCGGCTGCGTCATTCTGATGTTTTCCTTCGCGATCCGTGCCAGTTTTGGCGTGTTCCAGATCCCGATCGCGTCAGAATTCGGCTGGCTGCGCGCTGATTTCTCGCTTGCCATTGCCATCCAGAACCTGGCCTGGGGCATCGGCCAGCCGATCTTTGGCGCGCTGGCCGAACGGTTTGGCGACCGCCGCGCGATCATTGCCGGGGCCATCCTTTACGCGGCGGGCCTTGTGCTGTCGTCCTTTGCCGTCACCCCCGGCCAGCATCAACTATTGGCCATCCTGGTCGGCTTCGGCATCGCAGGCACCGGCTTTGGCGTGATCCTGGCCATCGTCGGCCGCGCGACCAGCGCTGAGAACCGGTCGATGTCGCTGGGCATCGCCACGGCGGCAGGGTCCGCGGGGCAGGTCTTTGGCGCACCGGCGGCCGAATGGCTAATGCGGTTCATGCCCTGGCAATCTGTGTTTCTGGTCTTTGCGCTGGTGATCCTGGCCACGCTGTTTGCGCTGCCGTTCCTGCGCAGCCCGAAGCTTGCAACCCGGCAGGAGCTTGAGGAATCGCTCGGCACCGTTCTGGTCCGCGCCTTCAAGGACCCCACTTATACGCTGATCTTTCTTGGCTTTTTCTCTTGCGGCTATCAGCTGGCTTTCATCACCGCCCATTTTCCCGCCTTCGTGACCGAGCTTTGCGGCCCGATCGACCCGAACGGGATGCTTGCGGGGATCGGAGTCACCACGACCTCGGCCCTTGGCGCGGTCAGCATTGCGGTGATCGGGCTTTTCAACATCGGCGGCACGCTTTACGCGGGCTGGCTGGGCAAGCGCTATACCAAGAAATACCTTCTTTTCGGGATCTATGTCGGGCGGACGATTGCAGCGGCGGTGTTCATCCTGTTGCCGATCACGCCGATCAGCGTGTTGGTGTTCTCAGCCGTGATGGGCGCACTTTGGTTGGCCACAGTGCCGCTGACCAGTGGGCTGGTCGCGCACATCTACGGCATCCGCTACATGGGCACGCTTTACGGTTTCGTGTTCCTGAGCCACCAGATCGGCGGGTTTCTGGGCGTCTGGTTGGGCGGCAAGATGTATGATCTGAACGGAGACTACACGCTCGTCTGGTGGATCGGGGTCGGCGTGGGCGCATTTTCTGCGCTGGTCCATCTGCCGATCCGCGAGCGTCCGATGCTGGCGCAGGCGGCCTAGGCCCAAAATTCTTCGCCGAAGAATTTTGGGCCCTGGGTCCTGCGGCGTCAGCCCTTTTTCAGGACCCCGGCTGCCCAAGAGTTCC
>JAAUPC010000193.1 GCA_012036325.1 Paracoccaceae bacterium | reverse complement strand
GCTTTCTGTCTCGCTCGCGGTGGGCGATGGCGCCTGGGCCGGCGCGCAACTGCACCGCTCGCTGGTCTGGCCGGAGGGGTAAGCTGGAATTCTCCTCAAGCGGACATGCGATTGGATCGCTGGCAGGCATTGGGCGGCCATCGTCGAGGACGTCGGCTATCGCCCGAGGGATGTGCTCAACCGGGTCCAGGAACTGATCGACGGGATCGTCGCCCATCGCGTCAGGGTAACCGAGGAGGCCGCGGGTCTGCCTAGGGCGACCGAAGGTGATACGGTGCATACGGCAGAACGGTGCAAGGCAACGCGCTTCAGATGGGCAGGTCAAGACCTGCACGTTGAGAAGGACCCCCTCCGGTGTCATTTGCGCTGCAAGCACGGTGCAGAGCCGCTGCGTCGCACCGCCGTCCGGACTTTGCGCCGCGACCTCATCCTGACTGTCGTCCTCGCCGCGCGGTCAAATTCGGTGAGTGCCAGAGCTCGCCGCTTCTTCAACGAACCGTCGCGGCGTCTTTCCTAAGGTTCGCTTGAACGCCACCGTGAATGCGCTTTCCGAGGCGTATCCGACTTCTGCTGCAGCCTCTGCGACCGTGCCACGACCCTGATCGAGGCGCTTTGCAGCCCAGAGCATCCGCCAGAAGGTCAGATAGCTCATCGGCGTCTGTCCGACGAGACGCGCGAAGCGGACGGCGAAAGCTGTGCGCGAAAGACCTGCACGCTGAGCCAGACTGGCCACCGTCCAGGGCTCGGCAAGGTCCTGATGGATCGCCGCCAAAGCGCGATAGATGAACGGATCCGCGAGCGCAGCCGTCCAACCGACCTGACCCGGCGGCCCATCTTCGAGGTGGCGCCGCATGAGTTCGATCAGCAGGACATGCGACAGATGCTCGATCGAACTGGCGCTGCCCGGGCGGCGCAACCGCATCTCTGTCGCGATCCTGGCGATCGCCCAGCGTATGGTCTCATCGCTCGAGGCGCGGTTTTCGGCTGTGGCGCGGATCACAAGCACGTCCGGAAGCGTCGCCAGCAGCATCTCCGAAGCGAGGCCCCCCAACAGGAACCGCGCGCCGGTCATGAAGAAATCCCCACCGCCGCCAAGAACGGCAGTCTCTCCGTGCGAAGGCGCCGAGTGGACGGTCTCGGCCGCGTCCCCGATCCGGGCGCCGCGGGCGGACAGGACGAAGGCCTTACCGCGCGGCAGCATTACGCAGTCTCCTTCGCCCAACCAGACCCGCTCGCGCGAGCCCTCGATGGTCAGCCAGCAGCCCCCCTTCAGGATGCCATTGCACTTCATGCCGGCATGCGGGGCATAGCGGATGGACCAGTCGCCTCCGGCATCGAGCCCTGCGGCAACGCAGTCGTGCGGCCGCAGCAGGGCGAGAACATCGGAAAGGGGATCGGCTACGGGATAGGACAACGGCGCTTCCTGAACGATGGCTACATAGATAAGAACTATCTCACATAGATCGTACGAGAAACAGCGGTATCTTGGTGTCACCGATCACATGGAGCAATAAAATGACCCACCCTGAGACCCGCTATATCCACTTTCACTTCTCTCTCACGACCCTCGCCCTGTGCGTCGCCGTCGGTGCGCCGGTTGCTGCGCAGGAAACTGCCCCGAACCTGCCCTTTGAAGTCATCCTCTCGGACGTGACCGAGGATCCAGCCGCAGCCCTCGAAGTCGCAGCCGCCCGCGCCGCATGGGTCGAGGCCTTCACGGCCCAGGATCTTGACCGGATGATGTCGTTCTACGCTGAGGACATCTATTCCTACGACCTGATGGCCGCGCCCCTCGGGGACGGTCTGGCCATGGCCTTCGATGGCGAAGCGATCTGGCGTCAGAACTGGATCAGCTTCTTCGGGATGTTCGACGACGATCTCGTGATCACGATCGACAATCTGACCGTCTATCAGCAGGGCGATCTGGCAACGGTGCGTGGTCTGACGCGCCTGGAGGGCACCCTTGTGGGCGGGCCTTTCGTGGACATGTGGGTGCGCGAAACGAACGTTCTCCGCCGCGTGGATGACCGTTGGCTGGTGCAGCACGATCACGTCTCGGTTCCCTTCGATTTCGCCACAGGACAGGCGCTGACCAGCCTCGGGCCGATCGAGCGGTGACCTCCGCGACGCGTTTAATTCCCCCAATTTGATGGATTGCAACATGATCCTCTTGACCACCCCCACAGGTGACATCGGTCACCGCGTCCTTGCCCGGCTCCTGGCCGCCGATACTCCTGTGCGCGTCATCGCCCGCGATCCCTCAAGGTTGGCACCGGATCCGCGCATCGACGTGGTCGAGGGCTCGATGTCCGACGCCGCAACGATCGCACGGGCGCTCCCCGGCGTGACCGGCGTTTTCTGGCTGCCTCCCGGCGACCCAAGCCTGCCTTCGGCCGAGGCTGCCTATTCAGGTGTCTCACAAGCGTTCTGCACCGCGCTGCCTCGGTCCGAGGTCACGCATGTGGTCGGCATCTCCGCCCTTGGGCGCGGTTGGCCAAAGCCTGCGGGGCAGGTCACTGCGACTTTGGCGGTCGACGACATGATCGCGCAAACGGGCGTCCACTATCGTGCTCTGGCCTGCGCCTCGCTCATGGACAACATTGCCCGCCAGTCCGATCCGATCCGGACGTTGGGCCGGTTCTTCCAGCCGACACCGGGGAATCTGAAGCTGCCGCATGTCGCCAAGGGTGACGTCGCGCGGATCGCGGCTGACCTGTTGCTCGATCTCAACTGGGCAGGTGCCGAGGAACGTCCGCTCCTTGGACCCGAAGACCTGTCCTTTGACGAGATGGCGGCCATCATGTCCGAGGTGCTGGGCCGGGAGATCGAGGCGGTCGAACTGACCATGGCGCAATTCGGCCAGATGATGCGCGATCTGGGCGCGAGTGACGGCATGGCGCAGGCCTATGTCGAGATGTTTACCGCCAAGAACGAAGGAATGGACCATCTCGTCGCCCCATCGTCCCGGCGCGACACACCGACCACCTTCCGGATGTGGTGCGAAGCCGAGTTGCGCCCGCTGATCGAGGGATGAGTGCTGCCGCAGCCAGATCTGCCGACATTGGACCTGATTGGCTGGTAGGGAGAGCCCCAACGGAGAAACTAGGTGTCAATTGGCGCGCAAGTTCCGGCGCGCCCGAGACTTCGACGCCTGGTTCGGCCTAGCGGACGGGCTGACGTTAATTCGAGAACGCCGTCGTCACGATCTCCTCCAGGGCGGCGATCTCGGCATCGGTGAGATTGTCGAAGGGGTCGCGGTCTCGCCTGCGCTTCGGGAAACGCCCTTCATTCTGGGTGACGAACAGGATTACCTGCCGTGCCAGAGCGTCCGGCATCTCGATGCGGTTCATGATGCCGCGCATCGCCGCATCGTGACGCTTGAGATAGGTGATCTCGCGCGGCAGATCCTCCTCGATGGTCTTGCGCACGCAGTCGTAAAGGAATTCGGCCTCCGCCGTGCAGTCGTAGAAGCGGTAGAGATCGGCCGTGTCATTCAGCACCTCGACATTGCCGGTGGGCGTTGCACGCCACGTGATGTGCTCCATCAGCGGGGCGGAGTGACCTTGCAGAACCGCCCGGTAATCGTCGATGCGGTCCAGCATCACGGACGAGACGGGGAAGACCATCCCGGGTGGGGTGAACTTCCGCTCGGCGAGAACGTGATGGATCAGGCAGCGGTGCAGGCGACCATTCCCGTCTGCCAGCGGATGGATATAGACGAAGCCGAAGGCGATGATGGCGGCCTGCAGGACGGGATCGACCTCTTCGGCATCGGTCAGACGGAGCCGGTTGTTGCAGTCGTTCAGCGCCGTCATGAGGTCGGGAACATCCTCGGGCCGCGCGCCGATGAACTCTGGCAAGGGGTCGTTACTGTGGTCCCGTTCGCCCAGAAAGACCCCGTCGTCGCGATAGCCGATCGGGGTCAGGCGATCGTCGCCGATCAGGATGCGGTGCAGGCGGGTGATCTCGGTCTGATTGAGGGGGCGCTTGCCGGCCTCGAGCACGGCACGTCCCCAGCGCTCCAGCCGATTGACAGGCGGGCGCTCGCCTTCGATCTCGAAACTCGCGCGGCTGTCGGCCAGCAGCATGAAACTTGCCGCGCGCGCCACGACATGGCCGCCTGTCTTGCCGATGGTCTCCTTGGCCCGCTCCGCCAGATCGAGCGCGATCAGCGCCTCGAGCTTGGCGGTGCGGCGGATCACCGGGCAGAGGGCGCCGGTGCCAAGCAGATTGTCCCGGACGCGGTGGCGCTGCGAGAAGCGCTCCTTGCCGGTGAAATAGAGTGTGGGGTCCAGAGCCGGGACCGCCGTGACAGTCGGCGCATCCTCAAGATCGAGCCTCCGGCCTGTCAGGGTCTCGAAGAAGAACCACAGCCGCCGGGAGAAGGCGCCGGTCGGTGTGGCGCGGACAATCGCTTCGATGTCCTGTTGTGGAACGGCATCGAATACGCGCTTGAGGATCAGGAGGTCGATGGTCTCATGCCGAAGGGCAAAGCCGAGATGGCCCTCCAGTGTCGCATCGGGCAGGTATCGCTTGTCATAGACCTGCCAGATCCCATCCGTGCGGACGTTGCCGCGCACATGTCGCTCCGAGATGCAGGTGGGGTTGCGCACCGGCGCAGGAATGCCTAAGGCGGAGACCAGCGCGGCCCAACCTGCGAGGCTGGCGCCCTCGGGAAGGGGCTCATCCTGGAAGAAGGCGGGCGTCAGGCTCTCGGGTCTCATGCGTCGAAAAGGCCTCATGTGCGCGGATTATGGCCACAAATCATGGGCCAGTGTCGAAAATCCATATACGCCCATCGCGCCGAAAATCAATCATGGATGTCGAAAAGTGCTCAGGTCAGCGATAGATGTAGAAAACAGCTTGATCTAAGGCCCGTGGGCAGCCCGGAGCCCGGTCAGTGGCTACGGCAGCGCGTCGTTGCACTGCGCAGACAACGGGACAGCCGATCGCCCATGACCTGCGTTCAGCCGGGGGGGCTTTCCGAGATGTTTGGCCTGCGCCATGACGAGGGCCCAGGCATCGAACCCGGTGGCGGCAAAGAGCGGGATCCGCTGGTCGTTGCCGGACTTGTTGCGCGGGGTCCTTGCGGTCCCGGATCAGGAGCATCCGGCGGTCTATGTCGAAGTCGCGCCAGTCTGCGCGGCAGATCTCGTCCAGCCGCATCGCGGTAGCAATGGCACTCACAGGATGCGCGTCATGAGCATCGTCAGGCGCGCATTCTCGTCAAAGCAGCGGAAGAGGCGGCTTAGCTCAGCTGTCGTCGGGCGTCTGTCGCGCTCGATACCCTTGCCGATGAGACCAAGGCGCTTCAGTGCCACACGGGCCAGATCGACGCCTTCCACGCGGATCTCTAGCCCATGGACGGCAGCGGCATGGGTCAGGATCATCTTGATGACGCCGATGTCGATGCCCAGCGTCACGAGTCCTGCGCCCTGGTCTGCACGCTTGCGGCCATACTCGATGAGCTTGTGACGACCCTCATGCCCGATCTTCTCTTTCCCGAGGTCGCGCTTCAGCGTCGCGAGTGTCGCCGCCTTGGCTCGCGTCGGGGTGGTTTCCCTACGGCGCACATATCGGCTATAGGAAGATCAACCAGGCCACCGAAACTGTGCAGGTGGGCCACGGACGATCGGCCCAAGCGGCAGCCCCTGATCGACCAGGTCTCGGCCCGGCGCGCCCATTTCTGGGCGTCGTCACGGGCCGTGAGGGGCGTCTCGCTCGCGTGAGCCACCCTTCCGTCTGACTTGGACGTGGGTCAAGCACCGGAGGGAAGCTTGGGTAGATCAAGGCCATTTTCGTGTGAGGCTCATCTGTGCGAGTTTTGTCGTCGAAACAGGGATATTTGGGTCTATCAGGGCGTAGTCTGGTGTGGACACCACTCGGGCCAACGGATTGAAGATAAAATAAAAATGACAGAAAATCAATCACATAGACTATCGGTTGCGCCCATGATGGACTGGACCGACCGCCACTGCCGGTTCTTCCACCGCCAGATGACGCGCCGCGCGATGCTCTATACCGAGATGGTCACCGCCCCCGCCATCGTCCACGGGCCGAAGCCGCGCCTCTTGGACTATTCCACGTCTGAGCACCCGGTTGCCTTGCAACTGGGCGGGTCAGACCCGATGGAACTGGCCGCCGCTGTCCGGATCGCCCAACCCTGGGGCTATGATGAGGTGAACCTCAACTGCGGCTGTCCGTCGGACCGGGTGCAATCGGGCTGCTTCGGGGCCGTCCTGATGGAACGCCCCGCGCTGGTGGCCGATTGCGTCCGCGCGATGCAAGGTGAAACCGACGTGCCGGTCACGGTGAAATGCCGGATCGGCGTCGATGACCAGGACCCGGAAGAAATCCTCCCCCACTTCATTGAGACCATCGCCAAGGCAGGGGTGGGCCATGTCATCATCCACGCTCGCAAGGCCTGGCTGCAGGGCCTCAGCCCCAAGGAAAACCGCGAGATTCCGCCGCTGGACCACGCGCTTGTCCTGAAAATGAAGGCACGGTTCCCCGAGCTTGTCATCTGCATCAACGGCGGCATCACCACGCTGGCACAGGCAAAAGCCCTGCTGGATCAGGGCCTTGACGGGGTGATGATCGGCCGCGCCGCCTATCATGATCCAGCCTCAACCCTGATCGGGGCCGATGCGCTCTGGGGCGATGCTTTCGCCCCTGATGCCATTGCGGTGGTTGAAGCCATGCGTCCCTACATCGCGGCCCACTTGGCCAGCGGCGGGCGTCTCCACCAGATCACCCGCCACATGCTGGGCCTTTTCACCGGCCGTCCCGGTGCGCGGGCCTG
>JAAUPC010000192.1 GCA_012036325.1 Paracoccaceae bacterium | reverse complement strand
CACCGGGTGGCGGGGATGAAACTGTCTGACCGCGAACATACCGCCGTGATCGTCGATTTCGCCGGCAACCTGATTGCCGATGACGTGATCCCCCGACGCCCGGGCCCGATGGCGGTGGCCGAGATTCTGGAGGCGATCGAAACCCTGCTGGACCGGGTCTGCGCCAAAGCTGGCATCGCGCGGGGCGATCTTTCGGCGGTGGGCATCGGGGTGCCGGGTTTTGTGGACTGCGCCGAAGGGGTGGTCTTGTGGTCATCCGTCCTTGCCGAGAGGTCAGTGCCGCTGGCCGCCGCAGCCGGGGTGCGGCTTGGCCTGCCGGTGACCATCGACAATGACGCGAACCTGGTGGCGTTGGCGGAACTGTGGTTCGGCGCAGGGCGCAGCCTGTCGGATTTCGCCGTCGTGACCATCGAACATGGCGTGGGCATGGGGTTCGTCATGAACCACCGCATCTATCGCGGCGCGCAACGGGTGGGGATGGAGCTGGGCCACACCAAGGTGCAGCTGGACGGAGCCCTTTGCCGTTGCGGTCAGCGCGGCTGTCTTGAGGCCTATATCGCCGACTACGCCCTGGCGCGTGAGGCGACCACGGCGCTGAACTGGGGGCACAAGGAAGGCCAGTCCATCGGGGTGCTGCTGGAAAGCCTGTATGACCACGCCAAAGCCGGGAACGCGACAGCAAAGTCGATCTTCCGCCGGGCGGGGCGCTATCTGGCGGTTGGGCTGTCGAATGTGATCAACCTTTTCGACCCTGCGCTGATCATCCTGTCAGGTGAGCGGATGCGCTATGACTATCTTTACGCCGCGGAAACGCTGGCCGAGATGGACAATCTGGTGATCAACACCGGCCGCGCCCGCCCGCCGATCGAGATTCACGCTTGGGGGGATCTTCTCTGGGCGCATGGCGCGGCGGCGCTGGCGCTGTCCTCGGTCAGTGAGGCGATCCTGACCGGTCAGGCGCTGGGGGTTGCAGCACAGTAGCGTGGCGCCCTTGGCTGGCCCTGGAGGGTTTCACACCCTCCAGACCTCCCGTGGGATATTTTCGCAGAAAGAATGACAATTTTAGACGAATTGTCAGGATTCTTCGTCCCTTAGAAGGGCGGCAAGACCTTGGGGATAGTCCGGGTAAAGGAGGGTGACGCCAAGCTCATCCTTGATGCGGTCGTTCCTGGTGCGCTTGGATTCGCCATAGAAGCTGCGCGCCATGGGCGACATCTCGGCCTGATCGAAGGGGATGGCGGGCGGGTCCGGCAGGCCGAGGAGGTGGGCTGCGTGAGAGAGCACATCTTCGGGCGGGGCGGGGTTGTCGTCGCAGACGTTGTAGGCGGCACCGGGGTTAGGGTGGTGTATCGACGCCTCAAGCACCTGGGCGATGTCATCAACATGGATGCGGCTGAAAATCTGCCCCGGCTTGATGATCCGCCGGGCGGTGCCATCGCGCACCTTTTCAAACGGGCCGCGACCGGGGCCGTAGATGCCCGCAAGACGGAAGATATGGACCGGCAGGCCAGTGGCCAGCCACTGCCCCTCAGCCAAGACGCGCTGGCGGCCCCGGTCAGAGACGGGGGTCAGGGGGGTGGTCTCATCGACCCAGCCGCCCTTGTGATCCCCATAGACGCCCGTGGTGGAGAGATAGCCCACCCATTTTGCCCCCGCTGTGGCGATCTCGGGGGCCGCCTGCAGGAAGGGATCACCCGCCGCATCGGGGGCAGCGGAGCACAGGATATGCGTGGCTGCAGCCAATGCGGGGCCAAGGTCACCGGGCCAAAGAAGCGGTGTCACCCCTTCGGCACGCATTGCCTCGGCGCGGGCGGGGCTGCGGGTGGTGCCGATGACCTGCCAGCCTTGCGGGATCAGGCGGCGGGCAAGACTTCTGGCGGAATAGCCGTGGCCAAGGGAAAGAAGCGTGGACATGCGCGCGACTATCGGGGGCCAGGCCTTCGGGTGCAAGGCCTTGCCTACGGGTTCCTGGCCGCGCATGCTGATGGCGACGCAGGGGAAGCCATGGACCAGAACCTGAAAGCTGCGCTGGAGTTGAGCGGCGCTGACGCCTGCCGCGACTATTACCGCGCCTGGGCCGCAACCTATGACAACGGGTTCGCCCGTGACATGGATTACCGCCTGCCGGCCCATGTGGCGGCGGCGTTCCTGGGCGCGGGTGGGGCAGGGCCGGTTCTGGACGTGGGCGCGGGTACCGGCCTTTTGGCAGAACGGCTGCGCGAGATGGGGTTTCAAGGCCAGATCGACGCTGTTGACTTCTCAGCCGAGATGCTGGGGGTGGCGGGGCAAAAGCGGCTCTATGCTGGCCTTTTTCAGGTGGACATCACCCAAGGGCTGACCCTGGCGCGGGTGTATCGTGGCATCGTCAGTTCGGGCACCTTCACCGCTGGCCATGTCGGGCCTGAGGCGATTGCCAACCTGTTGGAGGTGGCGCTGCCGGGTGCCTTGGTGGCGCTGTCGATCAACCGCCGGGTTTGGGCGGCGGCGGGGTTTGACCGGACCCTGCAAGCCCTGGGCGATGCCGGGCGGATCATCGATCTGCGGTTGCTGGAGGTTGAGGTCTACGGCGCGGCGGCGGCGGCGCTGGATGCCGATCACGCTGGCGACAAGGCGCTGGTGGCGCTGTTTCACGCGGTCTGAGGGGCGACCGTCATCACGGCGTCACTTGCGAAGGGCTAGGGGTTTCGGCTTATATGCCGGATCAACTTCAGGACGCATGATGCAGGACGACACGCTGACCTCTACCCTTTCACCGCCGCCCCGGGCCACGGAAAGCTTTACCGATGCCGCCGCCGCCGTTGACCTGCTGGAGGCGCTGTATTCGGAAGCCACCGCCTTTCTGGTGGAGCAGTTTGCCCTGACCGTCACCAAGGGCCACCCCGGCCGCCGCATCCGCGCCTTTTACCCCGAAATCCGCCTGACGGTGACCAGCTTTGACAAGGTGGATTCGCGCCTGTCCTTCGGCCATGTCTCAAGCCCCGGGACCTATGCGACCACGGTCACGCGGCCGGACCTGTTCCGCAACTACCTGATCCAGCAGATCGAGCTTTTGGTGCAGAACCACGGGGTCTCGGTGGATATCGGGCCTTCGGACACGCCGATTCCGGTGCATTTCGCTGTAGCAAACAGCCCTGGCATGGCGGTGCCGCAGGACGGGGTGATGGATTTCTCGCTCCGCGATGTGTTCGACGTGCCGGACCTTGCCACCACGAATGATGACATCGTGAACGGCGTGATGACGCGTTATGCCGATGGGTCGGCCCCCTTGGCGCCCTTCACCGCGCAGCGGGTGGATTACAGTCTGGCGCGCCTGTCGCATTACACTGCGACCGACCCGATGCATTTCCAGAACCACGTCCTCTTCACCAACTATCAGTTCTACGTTGATGAGTTTGAGGCCTATGCCCGCGCCTCGCTGGCGGACCCGACCAGCGGCTACACCGCCTTTGTCGCCACCGGAAACCAGGAAATCACCACTCCGGACGGTATTTTGCAGCCGGTCACCAAGATGCCGCAGATGCCGACCTATCACCTGAAACGCGCGGATGGGCAGGGGATCACGCTGGTCAACATCGGGGTGGGGCCGTCGAATGCGAAGACCGCGACGGACCATATCGCCGTCTTGCGCCCGCATGCCTGGTTGATGGTCGGGCATTGCGCGGGGCTGCGGAATTCCCAGTCTTTGGGTGATTTCGTGCTGGCCCATGCGTATTTGCGCGATGACCATGTGCTGGACGATGACCTGCCGGTCTGGGTGCCGATCCCGGCCTTGGCGGAAATCCAGATCGCGCTGGAGCGGGCCGTGGCCGACGTGACCCAGCTGGACGGCTATGAGCTGAAGCGGATCATGCGGACGGGCACTGTGGCGACCATCGACAACCGGAACTGGGAGCTGCGGGATCACTCCGGCCCGGTGCGCCGCCTGTCGCAATCCCGCGCCGTGGCGTTGGACATGGAAAGTGCGACGATTGCTGCCAACGGGTTCCGGTTCAGGGTGCCCTATGGCACGCTTCTTTGTGTCAGCGACAAGCCCCTGCATGGTGAGTTGAAGCTGCCCGGCATGGCCTCGGACTTCTACAAGACGCAAGTCAGCCGCCACCTGCAGATCGGCATCCGCGCGATGGAGCGGTTGCGTGCCACGCCGATTGCCCGCCTGCACAGCCGCAAACTGCGCAGTTTTGAAGAGACCGCCTTCCTGTGACGGCGCGAAAAGAACGTCAAATCCGCCAAGCGCTGCGTTCTGGGGTTGATTTCAGACTGGAAACTGTGTGTTTGGGCCGTGGCCTCGTTTCCGAGGGGACGCCCGGTTTATCCGGGCCGCATTCTTGCCAAGAACAACATAAAGGATGATCTGATGTCCAAACCGATGACCAAGACCCAACTGGTGGCCGCCGTTGCCGAAGCCATGGGCAGTGACAAGAAGACCGCCGGCGCCGCTTTGGACGCGATCGCTTCGGTCGTGGCCGCTGAGGTTGCTGCGGGCGGCTCGGTCGCCCTTCCCGGCCTCGGCAAGGTTGCCTGCAAGGCCCGGCCTGAGCGTCAGGTCCGCAACCCCGCCACGGGTGAGACGATGACCAAAGCCGCCGACAAGCAGGTGAAATTCGCCATCGCCAAGGCGCTGAAGGATGTCGTGAACGGCTAAGCCTTCCGACAAACCCGGATTTGTGAGAGGGTCGCCCGATGGGCGGCCCTTTTGCGTGGGAGGTAAGGCCATAGCGCGTGTCACCGGAATTGGCGGGGTGTTTTTCCGGGCGCGGGACCCCGCGGCGTTAACCGACTGGTATCGCACGCACCTTGGGATCACGCAGCCCGATGTCGCGGTCTGGATGCAAGAGGCGGGGCCGACCGTTTTATCGCCCTTTGCCGCCACGACCGACTATTTCTCCGCCGACAAGCAATGGATGCTGAACCTGCGGGTTGAGGGTCTGCCCGGCCTGATTGCCAAGCTGCAGGCCGCTGGCATCGCCGTTGAAACCCGGGCGGATTGGGACGGCGACGGCAGCTACGGCCACTTCGCCCGCATCCACGACCCTGAAGGCACCCCGATCGAGTTATGGGAGCCGCCCGCCGCTTGACCTTCCAGGTCGCTGCAGGCACCACAGGCCAATGGACCTGCGCGCAATCCTGATCGGCACGGTGTTTGCGGCGATGTGGTCCTCGGCCTTCGCGACCGCGCGGGTCATCGTGGCCCATGCGCCGCCCTTGGGGGCGCTGTCGGTACGCTTTCTGATCTCGGGTCTGCTGGCGGTGCTGGTGGCCCGCGCACTTGGCCAGACATGGCGGCTGACGGGCGGGCAGGCGCGGGCGGTCATCCTCTTTGGCCTTTGTCAGAACGCCCTTTACCTTGGCCTCAACTTTGTGGCGATGCAGTGGGTTGAGGCGTCCTTGGCCGTCATTATTGCCGCCTCGATGCCCTTGATGGTGGCGGCGCTGGGCTGGTTCGTGTGGCGGGAACGGATTGCGCCTTTGGGGATTGCCGGGCTGGTGGCCGGGCTTCTGGGCGTGGGGCTTATCATGGGCACACGGCTTTCGGGCGGGGCGGACCCCTTGGGGATCACGCTGTGCCTGATGGGTGCGCTGGCGCTGGCGGTGGCCACCTTGACGCTGCGGGGGGCGTCCTCGGGCGGGAATGTGCTGATGGTTGTCGGGCTGCAGATGCTGGTCGGGTCCGTGGCTTTGGGCGTGGTTTCCGCAGTGTTAGAGACACATTCGGTGACCGTCACCCCCGCCTTCCTTGCCGCCTTTGCCTATCAGATCTTCATCCCGGGCCTTGCTGCCACACTTTTGTGGTTCGCGCTGGTTGGTCGGATCGGCACCACCAGGGCTGCTGCGTTCCATTTTCTGAACCCGTTCTTTGGTGTCGCCATCGCGGCCGTTCTGCTGGGCGAAGCGGTCGGTATGCTGGATGCCGTCGGCGTCGCCGTCACGTTGCTGTTCGGCATGTTCGCGCTGAGCACCCTGCCCTTTCAGCTTTTTCCGGATATCGAGCGGCCGCAGATCGGCATTCAGACCGGATGGCGCTCAGCCACGCCGCGCGAGGTCGAGCAGCAGATCGTCGAGCCCGAAGAGCAGGTGCTTCAGGGCATTTCGGGCTTGAAGGAGATGCAGTCCTTCGTCGGCGCGGGCGGGGCCTACATCAACCTGACCTTCGAAATCGGCACGGACATGCGCCAGACGCTGGTCGACGTGATCGGCCGGATCAACCGCATCCCGTCGCTGCCCGCTGATTCGGAGCGGCCGGTCGTGCTGCTCGCCAACACGCCAGGATTCGAACGCGTCGCTGCTGTTCCGTGTTCATGCAACTTCTTCCCGGCAACACGCGGGAGGTCGAAAGCTACGAGCCTTTCCTGCGCCAGACGGTCGTGCCGCGGCTCGAGGCCATTCCGGGGGTGGGCAGCGTCGAGCTCGGCCTCACAGGTGCGCCGGAAGAGCTGCAGATCGTGTTCGACCCGATGCGCGCGGCGGCGCTTGGCGTTCAGATTCCGCGGGTCGCAGCAAAGATCAGCAGTTCGGACGACGTGTCCGGCGGGACGATGGACGTAGGGCGGCGGCAATACGGCCTGTCGTTTCGCGGTCGCTATTCGGTCGATGATCTGAAGTCTCTGATCCTCGAGTGGCGAGACGGTAAGCCGGTCAGGCTCGGCGATATCGCAGACGTGAAGATCGCACGCGCAAACGCAACTCGTTCGCCTATCAGAACGGCAATCCCGCGTTGGGCTTCCGCATCGTGCGCGAGACGGGCCGGGTCTTGAAGCGGCTGTGAGGACTGGTTGGACTGATGAGATCGTCCATTCAGTCCCGTCAT